>CAYUKI010000051.1:0-10453 GCA_964445235.1 uncultured Acidimicrobiia bacterium
GCGCGTCCCCCCCCCCACCCCCGTTCTGGCGCGCCACGTCCGACCTATAGGTCGGACTTGGCGCGCCAGAAGAGAGGGACTAAAGGCGCTCGAGCATCGAAAGCAGAGCCGCTACTCCGGCGTTGACCCCTACCTCCAGGGCGGTTTCGTCGATTTCGAAGTTGGCCGAGTGAAGGTCGACGTTCTTTTGGCCCTGCCGGCAGCCAAGCCGCAGCAGAGCCCCGGGCACTTCTTCGGCGTAGCGAGAGAAGTCTTCGGCCCCCATGCTGGTCGGGGCCTCCACGATGACGTCATCGCCCATCATCTCGCTGATGCCGGCAGCGACGGCGGCCATCACGGCCTCGTGGTTCACGACCGGTGGAACCCCCCGCTGGTAGTGGAAGGTGACCTTGGCGCCGGTAGGAGCGGCGATGTCTTGCACCAGTCTCTCCAACAGAGTGGGGACCTCATCGAAGATCTCCCGGTCGAGAGCCCGGGCTGTGCCTGAGAGCTCCACGACCGTCGGTATGACGTTTTCGGCCGACCCGCCGCCAACCTTCCCAAATACCACGACCAGCGGCCTGCGACTGTCCGTGAGCCGGTCGAGCAACCCGGGCAGCTCGGCGATGACCTTGCCAGCGGCGAATATGAGATCGACGGTCTTGTGCGGTCTCGCCGTATGGCCGCCGGGACCTTCCAGCGTTATGAAGAAGCGGTCGGTGGAAGCCGTCAGGGGCCCGGTGCGGAGGCCGACCCGCCCCGCGGCGATGCTTGGGTCGGCATGGAACGCAATGATCCCAGCCAGCCCTTCGACGGCGCCTTCCCGCACCAGCTCCCAGGCACCACCGGGAAACGTCTCCTCGGCAGGTTGGAAGATGATCCGTACCCGGCCCGACAGATCGGAGCCCAGCTGATGGAGGACGATGGCGATCCCGGCGGCGATGGCGGCATGGGCGTCATGACCGCAGGCGTGCATCACCCCGGCGACCTCGGATGCGAAGGGTAGGTCGCTCGGCTCCTGGATCGGCAGGGCATCGATGTCGGCACGGAAGCCCACCGACTTGGCGCCTCTCCCCACCTCGGTGAAGAGGCCGGTCTTGGGGGTGCGTAGGCGAGGAGCCAGCCCTCGATCACGCAGCAGGTCGGCCAAACGCGATGTGGTCTGGAACTCTTGGTACGCGAGTTCGGGCTGGCGGTGGATGGCACGACGAAGCTCGACCACGATGGGAAGGACTTCGGCGACCAACCCCCGGACTCGGGAGGGGTCGATCATGACGAATGAAAGCCTAGTGGTGACCGCCTCCCCGGTTGAATCCGACCGGTCTGAGATCACGATCCGACCGAGAAGACCCGGTCTCACAAGCCCGCCGCCAACTCGACCACCAAGGCGGCGCCCGCTTTGCTCGACGGGTTCGCGTACCCGAACAGGATCACTTCGAATTGGTACCCGGCCGAACCGAAGCGTTCGGCATCCCCGCCGAACCGCGGGGCTATTCCATCCCGTAGAAGCGGACCTCGACGACTCGGCGCGCTCGGCGGGTTAGCCGGCGGTACTCCTCGCGCAGCTCTCCCCGGCTATCGAAACCAACGGATGCCGCCAGCCTGGTGGCCTGCTCGGGGTCCACTGGCAGGGCGTTGGCCGCCCGACCGGCCTGCAGGTACAACCGGTTACGAACAGCACTGCAGAATTGATGAGCTTCCGACAGGGCCGAACCCTCGGCTTCGGTAAGCAGACCAAACCGCACCAACGCCCCTATCGCCTCGACGGTGCCGGGCAACCGCAGGGACGGATCGACCTGGCGTCTTTGAGTTGAGGAGTCCTCCCCTCCTGTATCCGTAGCACTACCCCCCCCCAGAAGCTGGAGCAGCTGGACCGTAAACTCGATATCGACCAACGCTCCCTGCCCCAGCTTGAGGTGGAAGTCGGGATCCTCGCCGGCCGGTACCCGTTCCCGTTCGATGCGAGCCTTCATGCTCCGGATTGCCCGGACGGTGGCAACCGGCACTGGATGCTGCCAGACGTGGGGAGCGGCCATCTCGGTGAAACGCCGCCCAAGCGCCATGTCGCCGGCGGCAGGCCGGGACTTGATCAGGGCCTGCAGCTCCCATGGCTCCGCCCAACGCTGGTAGTAAGTGGCGAACCCCTCCAGGTTGCGGGCCAGCGGACCGTCTTTGCCTTCCGGTCGCAGGTCGGCGTCGATGGCGAAAGCGATGGGTTGTGCCCCGGGTTGGGACAGCACGGCACCGGTGAGGGCGGCGATGCGGTTGGCAGTCTGTCGTTCGGCCTCGGGGTCGGCGCTCGCTCTTCCCTCGTACACGTACATGAGGTCGAGGTCAGATCCGTAACCCAGCTCTGCCCCCCCCCAATGTCCCATCGCCACAACGCACATGGGGAGATCGGAACCGACCTCGAGACGCACCACCTCCAAGGCGGCCTCCATGGCGGCGTCGGCGGTGGCGGTAAGGGTTGGCGCCACCTCCTCGTAGCGGATCATGGAAAGCATGTCGGCGGCAGCCGTCCGCAGAATGCGACGCCGGGCGAATCGGCGCACTGAGGCGACCCGGTCGTCCCACTCGGTCCGCACTCTGACCCTCTCCACGGCGCTTCCCCGATCGGCGTCCGTTGCCATCTCGATCGAGTCTTCGGCCAGCAGAGGCAAGAACTCCGGTATTCGGTCCAAGTAGCTGCCGACCATGCGGCTTTCTCCGAGCAGCCGGCACAGCCGTTCGGCGGCGAGTGGGGAGTCGCGGAGGGTCGCCACCAATTCGGTGTTGTCTTCGCTGGCGGTGACCAGGAGCCGGAGCTGATGCAAGCCGAGGTCGGGATTGGGCGATTCGGACAACCATTCCATCATCAGGGGGAGGAGCTGCTGCATGAGACGGGAGCGACGAGACAGCCCGGCGGTGAGCTCGTCGAAGGCCCGTTCCGTTCCCCGCTGGTCCCGGAATCCGAGGGCGGCCAGCTGGCGGGTCCGACCCTCGGGCGTCAACCGTACGGTCGGGGAGGCGGCAAAGGCCTCGAGAAGCGGCCGGTAGAAGAGTCGCTCGTGGATCGTGCGGACAGAGCGCCGCCGCTGGGCCAGCTCGCTTTCGAACTGCTCCAAGGCGGCCGCTTCGGGTGTGTCGCGGAAGCCGATCGCCTTGGCCACGCGCTCGCGTTCAGTCGCGGCGGCGGGGATCTCGTAGGTTTGACGAAGGTCCCAGAGTTGGAGCCGGTGCTCGACCGTTCGCAAGAAGCGATAAGAGGAGGCGAGGTCTTCGACATCGTCGGTGCGAACGTAGCCGTGGGTGCCGAGCAGCTCGAGGGCGGTGAGTGTGGTGGGGGTGCGAAGCTCGGGATCGAACCGACCGTGGACCAGTTGCAGGAGCTGGCAGGCGAACTCGATGTCGCGAAGGCCGCCGGCTGACCGTTTGACCTCGCTGGCGCTGGCACGGGCCTCACTGCGCGCCTTCAGCCGGCGGACGGTGGCGATGGCGTCTACTGGCATCGTCTCGGGCCACACGAGAGGCTCGATCATGGCCATGAACTCTTCACCCAAAGTCCGGTCGCCGGCGGCCGGCCGCGCCTTGATGAGGGCCTGGAATTCCCATGGTTGCGCCCATTGCTCGTAGTAGCTCCGGTAGGCGTCGAGGTTTCTGGTCAGCGGGGACCGGCTGCCTTCCGGGCGGAGATCGGCGTCGACCCGGAAGGCGATTCCGGAAGCGGTCGGCTCCGACAGGACGGCGATGAAGCGGCGGGCGACGCGATCGGCGAGCTGTGGCTGGTCGGCTACGAAGAGGACATCGATATCCGAGGAGTAGTTGAGCTCTCGACCACCCCACTTGCCCATGGCGATCACCGTCATTCTGCTGTCGGTTCTCCCGAGCAGGTCGAGGACATGGCTCGCCACCTCGTCGGCCAGATCGGCCAAGGCCGCTCCGATCTCGGGCAGGGAGGCGCGACCGGCCAGATCGTCGATGGCGATCCGAGCGAGTCGAGACCGCACCACTATGTGGATTTGCTCGGGCGTTCCAGCGGTGGCCAGGTCGGGCTGCTCTTCGAGGACCGTAGGGTGAGCAGTGAGAAGGCTCGCCAGCGCCCGACTGACGCCCAGAAGCGACCCGAGCTCACGCAGCCGGTCCGGTGAGAGGGTAGAGGGCGCCGCTTCGGCAAGGCCGAGGAGCCGTTCCAGGGTTCCGGCGGGATCAGGTCCGGAACGGACCTGGCGCAGAACGTCGACGATCTCTGGACCTGGTACGCCGCCGGTCAGCCAACCCAGCGCCTCGGCCCGCTGGGCGGCTCCCTTGCCGAGACCCAACCGTACAAGCGATGGGCCGCGGCTAGTCACGGGGCAAGCGTACGAGAATGCCGCCGGTGTGAACGCTGCAACCGGCGGTCGTACGCGCCGAGGGGTGACGCGGATTGTCGAAGGTTCGTGCAACGACGTGAACTTTCGACAATAAAGCCCGAGGCGTGACGCGTACGACCGCCGGTTCGTTGCACCGGCGCGCCGGTCCCTACGCGCCGCGCCCAAACCCGTCCTTACCGGAGGAGGGTTCCCCCAGCCGAGATCAGCAACACCGCTCCCACGCCGGTGACCACCATTGCCATGACAGCGGGAAGGGCGATGCTGAGGCGCCGCGAGACGACTCCCTCGCCGAACCGTCGTTGGCCGAAGCGGGTGGCTAGAACCAGCCCCAAACCGACCGTCACCATCGCCACAGCCATGCCTACCCCGAAGGCTCCGATCAGCGCCAACCCGAACTCGACCTGTCCGATACTCCGGGCGGAGTCAGCCCCGGTGCGTCGAGATGGTCTGCTGCCACCAAGCCCGGCCGGGCCTCTCGCCATTCCGAAGACCAGAGCCAGCGCCACCGCGGCGGCACCGGCGGTTACTCAACGTGCACGAGTGTCGTCCTCCCTTTACCAAGACCCGAGCTTTTCTCTATTTACGGAGCGGATCAACGGCCGGATGGGTGGGGGGTCGGGTCCGTCGCTCCCCGGACAAGAAAACGGCGAGAGGCCGGAGCCTCTCGCCATCTGGCGATGCGTGGCGATTACTGGCCGGGGCGGCGGCCCGGTTGATGCGGCGTATTCACGAAGTTGGTGATCCGCTCTGTCGCCTTGGCGAGCTTCTCGGCGGCTTCGGCAGCGGTGATCCGGCCGTTGGCGACCGCCTGATCCAGCCAGCCGTCGACCACCGCCACCAGGTTGCCGATGAGCGCTGCGGGGTCGACCCCCTGCTCCTCGGCCAGCCCAGCGAGCGTTCCACCCGATCGGATCGTGTAGATCACCTGACCTCGGTTGACGCCCAGGGTCTCCGTGACGACTGTCATCAACGTTCTCCGGACCCGGGGGCGGCGATGGTCCCGCAGCTCTTGGGCTTGGGCGGTGGATGCGTCGCCGGTTTCGGCGGCCATCGCTACGGCGCTACCGGATGCCAACGTCGCTGCCATGGCCATGACCGCCACGCTCTTCTTGAATTTGGAAACCATCGCTATTCCTTTCTACCTGGCCGGCGGCTGATGCCGCCCGTTTCACCATCAGAATCGGGCCGGGTTGTTAGGAGAGTGTTAGCGACGAGTTGGATGTTTGGTGGGCCCGGTGCAACACGTGAACGGCGTCTCGACCTGCCCATCTAGGCTCCGGATGGATGTCCTACCTGCGAGTGGCCGGCGCCCAGATCAACCTCACCGTTGGGGACCTTGCCGGCAACGAGGCGCGTATCGCCGACTGCATGGAATGGGCAGAAACGGAACGGGCCGATGTGCTACTCCTTCCCGAGTTGGCCATCACCGGCTACCCACCAGAGGACCTGGTGCACAAACCGGGGTTTGTGAGCGCCAGCCTCGAGGTGCTGGACCGGCTGGCCGAACGCTCGAATCGAGTTACCACTGTGGTCGGATTCGTCGATCGGGTCCCGCCATCTGCCAGCCGGGGGCCCGGGCGGACTCGGGGGGCCGCCGATGCCGAGACTCGAGAAGTGGCCAATGCCGCGGCCCTGCTGCGAGGCGGGCGGATGGTGGGTGTCTACCACAAGATCCTGCTGCCCAACTACGGCGTCTTCGACGAGGATCGGTATTTCCTGGCGGGCGTAGAACCGGACCCGGTGTGGTCGATCGGCGAAGTGCTGGCCGGCGTGTCGATCTGTGAAGACATCTGGCTGCCGGACGGACCACCCCAACGGCAGGCGGAGGCGGGCGCCCAGGTCCTCCTCAACATCAACGGATCGCCGTTTCATCGCGGCAAAGCCGTCGAGCGGGAGGAAATGCTCTCGGCGCGGGCTAAGGCGGCCGGAGTTCCGCTCGTCTATCTCAATCTGGTGGGTGGTCAGGACGAGTTGGTGTTCGACGGCTGCTCGATGGCCTTTGCCGCCGACGGAACCCTCATCCACCGCTCCCCCCAATTCGCCGAAGATCGGTTCGTCGTCGAGGTGGCGGTCGCCGGTGCCGAGGTCCGCGGTGGTGGCCTGACCCCGCTGATGGAAACAACCGAGGAGATCTATCACGCTCTAGTGATCGGACTGGGCGACTACGTCCGCAAGAACGGGTTCAAGCAGGTGGTGATCGGGCTTTCGGGGGGAATCGACTCGGCGCTGACGGCGGTCATCGCCGCCGACGCTCTCGGACCAGAGAACGTCTGGGGGATCTCGATGCCATCACGGTATTCGTCGGAGGGTTCGAAGAGCGATGCTGCCGATCTGGCCGAGCGGCTGGGGATCCGTTATGACACCATTCCCATCGAAGGAGTCTTCAACGCCTATCTCGGCGCTCTCGAGCCGCTGTTCGGAAGTACCCCCGCCGGCGTGGCCGAGGAGAATCTCCAGGCCCGCATCCGCGGCGCCGCGCTTATGGCCATCTCCAACCGATTCGGTCCGATGGTGGTGGCCACCGGCAACAAATCGGAGATGGCGGTGGGATACGCCACCATCTACGGCGACATGGTGGGGGGCTTTGCAGCCCTGAAGGACGTCCTCAAGACGGTTGTGTACGACTTGGCAGAGTGGCGCAACCGCCAGAGTGAGGTGATCCCGCGTGCCTCCATCGACAAGCCACCGTCGGCGGAGCTGCGACCCAACCAGAAGGACTCCGACAGCCTCCCCCCTTACTACCTGCTCGATCCCATCTTGGTTCGCTACGTCGAAGAGGACAGTACGGTGGCCGACATGGTCGCCGAGGGATTCGATGAGGACACGGTGAAACGGGTCGTGACCATGATCGACCGTAACGAGTACAAACGACGTCAGGCCGCACCGGGGGTGAAGATCACCACCAAGGCCTTCGGGCGGGATCGTCGCCTTCCCATCACCAATCGTTACCGCGGATGATCGAGGCTCTCATCGACGGGCTGCCGGCCACTGGGCAGCTGATCTCGTTGTCGGTGGCCGACGGGGCCTTGTTGCGCGGAGATGGCTGTTTCGAGACGATTCGGTCCTACCACGGCGAGCCATTCATGCTCGGCCCTCATCTGGAAAGGCTGCAACGCAGCGCCGCCGCTCTTCGGCTGAATCCGCCGGACCAGCGGCTGCTCTCGGATTGGGTCCGACAGATGGCAGCGGCGGGCGGGGACTGTGCGGTTCGAGTGGTGTGCACCAGAGGGGCCGTAATTCCGGGGAGCGAGGTCGTCGGCCGTTGCCTGGTGGTGGCCCACCCAATCCCGGTGGTGCCCGATTCGCTGCGGTTGCGGCCGGTGCCGGCTCCCTGGCATCCGGCGGGACGGGAATGGGAGCTGGCTGGAGTCAAGTCGCTTTCGTACGCCCCGAACCAGGCGGCTGGCCGGGTGGCGCAGGAGGCGGGATTCGACGATGCGCTCCTGATCTCGTCGGGGGGGGGCAAGGGCCTCGTCCTCGAGGGTCCCACCTTCGCGGTGGGTTGGGTGGTGGGCGGCCGGTTGGAGCTGCCCTCTCTGGAGTTGGGAGTACTCGATTCGATCACGCGGCGCGTGGTGATCGAGCTGGCCGGTCGGGAGGGTATTGAGGTGGTGGCAGGCCGGTTCCCGCTCTCGCGGTTGGACCGTGCCGACGAGGTTGTGGCGATGTCGACAGTCAAGGAGGTCTGTGGGGTGGTCGCCGTCGGTGATAGGCGTTACCCGGTGGGATCCGTCACGGAGTTCCTGGCGACTACCTATCGGCTCCGCACCGTCGCGCCGGCCTCGGCGCCAACCCACGGTTGAGGCGCCAGCCCTCGGTTGATCTGTGGGCGCTGGGTAGTACTGGGTACTACCGAGAACCCTGGGTTCGTGTTTTTCACACCACCCGGTCGCAGGGGAGGGCTGGGAGGTAGCCGTAGGCGCGGGCGAGCATCTGGGCGAGTTCGGCCCGGGTGATCGGACCACCAGGGTCATTGCACGGCATAGCCGAGTCGATGAACTCGACGGCGGGCGCCTGCGCGTCGCTCCACCCGCCCAAGGCTGCCACGTAACCGAGGGCTTGGCGCCAGGTGACTGGTTGGTCGATGCAAAAACCGAACTCGAAGCACCACGGTTCTTCGCCGAGGTGCTGGGACAGGGTTACCAGGGCTGCCGGGGTGTATCCGGCGGCGATTAGATCGCCAAGCCCGACGCCACTGGTGCCACCGGCCATCGACCTGGACCATTCGATCACGTCCCAGCCGGTGGCGAGGGCCTCCGGGCAGGCCCGGACCCCGGAATCGTCGCAGGTGACCGCCGCACCCAGGCTGGTCAGTAGTGCGAGCGCGAAGGCCGCCGGATCCTGCTCGTCGTCGAGGAACGGTCCGAGGAAGTCGACGTTCGCATCCGGCTGGGCGTCCGGGATGCGGCCCAGGGCAGCCCACAAACTGGCAGCCGGATCCACGGCCACTCCCCACGGCGTACGAAGCTCGAAATGGAGATGGGAGACCGCCGGTTCGGCGTTGCCCGAGTCGCCCACCCACCCGAGCAACTGACCCGCCGACACTCGTGTTCCGAGGGCGAGGCCCGGAGCGATACCAAGCATCAGACCGTCGTCGGTTCCGGCGGTGTCATTGTTCAGGTGGATGTAGTACGAGATCCAGCCGTCGTCGTGTCGGACGGCGACTGCGCAGCAGTCTCCGCCCGCCTCGTCGAGCATCCAAGTCACCAGGCCATCCCGCACCGCCACCACCGGGGTCATCTTCTCGGCCGTGATGTCCACCCCTTGGTGCTTGCGGACATCGGGTCGGTCGGCGCCGAATTCCGACCCCGGACCGCTAGGCCCGTTGATGGGGTGAAGCATTCGGTAAACGAACCGGCAGCGGTGGACCGCCTGGGCAACGGGAACCTCAGTCGGGCTGGTTGCGTCGGTGGGGACGGTTGGGGCGGTCGGGTCGATGGGGACGGTGGGGACAGTCGGGACGGTCAGGTCGGTCGGGTCGGTGGGGACGGTCTCGGAGCCGCTGGTAGCGGCCGTCGATTCGGCTCCTGGCTGGGTCGTCTCGGTCTTGCCCCAGCCGTTGGGGTAGAGGTCGGCGAGGGTGGTGGGCCGGCAGGCGGCCTGGCCCAGGGAATGCGGCAGCAGTGCCGTCAGGAGCGCGGCGATAATGGACAGGCCGGCGAGTTGTCGGCGCAAAGCGGTTGAACCCCCTCGGGGTTGAGACTAGCCCCTATTTTCCGGGTCGAAAAAGCCGGCTGTCGAGTGGACCGGCTGATTTGATAGGAAATCAGAGTCTCAATGGGTGGCTGTCCCTGCCGATAGTCCCTTGGTCCACCTCGGGAGTCTCGACTGCAGGCCAGAGTGATGATCATCGACGCCGATCCGGCCGCCCGCGCCTGGCAGGCGGCTGCCTTGCGCGACGGGGGCATCTGGGTGGCTGCCGAAGCCGCCTCGGGTGAGGAAGCGCTCCGGCTGGTCAGGGCGATGGTTCCCGACGTGGTGGTCATCGATGCCGCGCTGCCGGGCATGGGTGCCGCCGCCACCGTCCGCCGCCTCCGGGAGCTGGCTCCCGGGGAGCTGAGTGTCGTAGCGGTTGCAGATGACGCCAGCATCGACCGGCTGAGCGAAGTGGTCCCCGTCGGAGTGTCGGCCTTTGTGGCCAAAGGCAAGTCCGAGGACCTGTTGAACGCCGTGGAGCTGGCTTCAACCGGGAAGGGAGTTCTCTCCCCCGAAGTGGGCCGGAAGCTGCTCGAAGACGTCATTCACCTCTTCGAGCAGCAACGAAACCGGGCCAATTCGTTGGAACAAACGGTGTCGGACCTACGGGCAACTTCGGTGACCGACTGGTTGACCGGTCTCAAGAACCACGGGTACTTCTTCGATCGCTTGACGGCGGAGTTGGAACGGGCTCGGCGTTACGACCGCTCGGTTTCGGTGGCCGTGGTCGACATCGACGACTTCAAGACCGTCAATGACACCTTCGGCCATTCGATGGGCGACGCTGTGTTGCGCCGGGTCGGGGAGATTCTTCGAGGCCAGATCCGGGAAACGGACCTGGCCTGCCGCATCGGTGGTGAGGAGTTCGGAGTTCTCATGCCTGAGACTGGCACCGTCGGCGCCGCCCAGGCAGCCGAACGGATCCGCCA
>CAYUKI010000052.1:0-10397 GCA_964445235.1 uncultured Acidimicrobiia bacterium
GCAACATGTCGATCGAGGCCGGAGCCCGGGCCGGGATGGTCGCCCCCGACGACACCACCTTCACCTACCTGGAGGGGCGCCCGTTTGCCCCGAAGGGCAGAGTGTTGGAAGCGGCACTCGCCTACTGGCGGAGCCTTCCCACCGACGACGACGCCGCTTTCGACACCGAGATCCGCTTGGCCGCCAGCGATTTCGAACCCTATGTCTCGTGGGGTACCAACCCGGCCCAAACCGTTTCGGTGACCGGGGTGGTGCCATCGCCGGATTCCGCCGAGAATCCCATCGAGGCCGACTCGATTGACCGGGCTCTCGCCTACATGGACCTCCGGCCTGGCCAACCGATCAGCGAGATCAGGCTCGACCGGGTGTTCATCGGCTCCTGCACGAATGCCCGCATCGAAGACCTGCGAGTAGTGGCGGCGATGGTTTCCGGTAAACGGGTTCACCCCGAGGTCTCGGCGATGATCGTTCCGGGTTCGGGTCTGGTGAAGCTCCAGGCCGAGAAGGAGGGACTCGACCAGGTCTTCTTGTCGGCCGGTTTCGAGTGGCGCGACGCCGGCTGCTCCATGTGCCTGGGCATGAATCCCGACATCCTCGGCCCCGGTGAGCGCTGCGCTTCCACCTCCAACCGAAACTTCGAAGGTCGGCAGGGGGCCGGCGGGCGGACCCATCTGGTCTCTCCGCCCATGGCCGCCGCCGCCGCCATCGAGGGACATTTCGTGGACGTGAGGTCGTGGTCGTGATGGAAGCAATCTCCGTCATCACCGGAACGATGGCGCCCCTCCCGCGGGCCAACGTCGACACCGACCAGATCATGCCCAAGCAGTTCCTGAAGAGAGTGGAGCGGACCGGTTATGGGGAGTTCCTCTTCCATGAGTGGCGCAAGGCCGACCCCCGATTCGTGCTCGACCGGCCCGAATACCGGGGCGCCGAGATCCTGGTGACCGGTCCCAACTTCGGCTCCGGTTCTTCCCGAGAACACGCCCCTTGGGGCTTGGCCGACTGGGGCTTTCGGGCCGTGGTCGCGCCGAGTTTCGGCGACATCTTTCGCAACAACTGCACCAAGATCGCGCTGCTGCCGGTCGAATTGTCGCCCAAGGAAGTGCAGTGGCTCATCGAGCTGGCCGAGGCCGACCCCGCCGCGGTGGTTCGAATCGACCTAGACGCCCAGACCGTTACCGCCCCGGGCTTCGAGGCGCATTTTGATATGGATCCGCATACCAAGTGGCGACTGCTGAACGGCTTGGACGACATCGGTCTCACCCTCCGCCACCAAGACGACGTCGCCACCTTCGAGGCGACTCGACCCTTCTTCAAACCGACCACCGTGTCCCGGTAGCCCGCGGGGCAAGTCACCGGCAGTCACCGGCCTCAGTCTTTTTCGGTAAGGACCTTGTTGAGAATGGCGCTCACGATCGAGATGACCAGGCTCGCCAACAAGGCCGGCCAAAAACCGTCGATGCTGAAGTTGTCCATCAGCGCAGCCGTGATGCCGAGCACGGCGACGTTAATGATGATCGCGAATAGACCGAGCGTGACGATGAGTAGCGGCAACGAGAAGAGCTTGAGGATCGGTTTGAGGAAGGCGTTGAGCAACCCGAACACCAATGCGACGAGCAGGATCGACCAGACGCTTCCCTCGAGGGTGATGCCGGAGATGTATCGAGCCGCCACCCACAGGGCAGCGGCGTTGATGAGGACCTTGATGATCAACTGCACGGTTTGATCTTCTGGCTCGTCGAGACCGGTTGCGTGGAGGTGGCGGTGGGGACCTTTCGGTGTCGTTGTCCAGCTGGCCCCGGCCCACAGTTGAGTCGCCAGCCCACAGTTGATCTGTGGGCGCTGGGTAGTATTGGGCACTACCTGGAACCCTGGGTTCGGGGTTATCCGTGCCATGTGCCGCGCGCTTCGAGGAGGGGGCGGAGCAAGTCGGGGCGGTCGGTGATCAGGCCGTCGACCCCCAGATCGAGGAGCCGGCGCATCTCCCCTGGTTGGTTGACGGTCCAAACGTGCACGGCGACCCCGGAGCGATGGGCGGTCTCGACGAACCGGCGGGTGACCACCGGTACCCCGCGATAGAAGCGAGGAATCTGCAAAGCCTCGGCCTCGAGAGCAACCGCTCCCCCCCGCCGGGACGCCCGCCAGACCAACCTCACCTCGGGGGGGCTCGTCGAGGTGGCCACCCGGCCGGCGGCGGCCCGGCGAAACTCCGCCAGCCGCCCATCGGAGAAGCTTCCGACGATCAGGCGGTCCCATAACTTCAGCCGCCCGATCAGATCGAGGAGGGGTCCGGTGAGCCCATCCTCTTTCAGGTCGAGCACGAGTTGGGCGGCTGGAAAAGTGGTGGCCAGCTCCTCCAGGCTCGGCACCTCCACGCCCTTTCCGCGCCAGGGGAAGTCAAGGCGGCGTCCGAACCGATAGCCGGCGTCAACCTCTCGGAGTTGGTCGAAGGTTCGATCCCGCAAGGCGCCGCCGGCGTCGGTGGTCCGCTCAAGCCGATCATCATGGAAACAGACCACCACTCCGTCTTGGGAGGCGCGAAGGTCGGTCTCCAAGAATCGGAAGCCCAAATCCACCGCGCCTTGAAAGGCCACCATGGTGTTCTCCGGCCACAACTGCTGCGACCCGCGGTGGGCGATAGGAAGCGGGTTGACGCCGTGGCCGAAGCTCACCCGGGCATGGTACGGGAACAGAAAGGCCCCGCCGGGGCGGGGCCTTCTACGGATTAAGTCCTATCTACTTGGCGAATTACTTGGCGACGCGGTCCTTGAGGCCTTTGGCGGCCGAGAACGTCGCGTACTTCTTGGCTGCGATCATGATCGTTTCGCCGGTGGCCGGATTGCGGCCCTTGCGGGCTGAGCGACTCTTGCTGTCGAAGGTGCCGAAGCCGGAGACGGCGACCTTACGACCGGCATCCAGTTCGATGGCAATGATTCCTTCACCGGACTTGGTGGAGAAGATCACGTCCAGCACCTCGTTGGCTTTCGCCTGACTCAAGCCGGCCCGATCGGCCAGCTTTTCAGCCATTTCGGTCTTGTTCACGAAGGGACCTCCTATTCGGAGCGGCGCCCTGTGCGTCCGCGAGAAGCACCCACCTTAGGAAAAAACTCAAGCAGGATCACATCAATCCGGCGTTTTGGCTGTTTTTTCCTCGCGACCTGGGTGGCCCCCCCGGGTCCCTTCCCGGCCTCAGCCCCTGATCCGGCGGCCGGTTGGATCGAACAGAGGATCGGTCCGGACCTCGGCGGGCACCTCGACTCCGAACACCTCCACCGCCAGACCCGTACCCGGGTCGGCCAGCGACGCTGGGATCCAGGCATAGGCGATCGAGGCTTCGAGGTAATACCCCAACCCCCCCGACGACACCCGTCCAACCACCTGGACGTCTCGTTTGACCGGTTCGTTGCCGAGCGCCACGGAGCGGGAATCGGACAGCACCAAGCAAACCAACCGCTGCCCACCGCCTTCCCCTGGAATGGCGGCGAGGGCAGGTTTGCCATGGAACGACGGCTTGCCGGCCCGCACGGCGAACCCGAGACCAGAGGAATAGGGGTCGGTCTCACTGGTGATGTCGGACCCCCACACGCGGTATCCCTTTTCGAGCCGCAGCGAGTCGATGGCTCGATAACCGCCCGGCACCAGACCGTGGGGCTGGCCGGCGGCGATGAGGAGATCCCACAGGTGGGCTCCGTACTCGACCGGCGCATAGAGCTCCCAACCGAGTTCGCCAACATAGGTGACCCGCAGGGCTGTGCAGGGGACGTCACCCACAATGAGCTGACGAGCCTGCATGAACGAAAAGGCGAGGTCGTCTTCGCAGATCTCGGACAGGATCCGCCGCGCCGCCGGCCCCCACAACCCGAAGCAGGCGAGCGACCCTGTGACGTCGCGCACCGACACCGCCTCCGGCGCCCATTTCCGAATCCACGATAGGTCGTGGCGCCCGAGGGCGGTTCCGGTCACGATGAGCCAGCGGTCGGCGGCGAGCCTCGTCACCGTGACGTCACACTCGATGCCCCCGGCCCGGTTCAGCATGGCCGTGTAAATGACGGTGCCCACTGGTCTGTCCAGGTCGTTGGCACAAAGTTCTTGGAGGAAGGCGAGGGGACCCTCCACCTCGATCTTGGCGAAGCTCGATTCATCGAAGAGCGCGGCATCGGTGCGGGCGGCCAGGTGCTCGGTGACGATGGCCGTCGACCAGTTCTCCCCAGCCCAACCACGCGGTCGAAAATGCTCGTGGCCCGGATCCTCGTTGGATCGATACCAGTTGACTCGCTCCCACCCTGACTTTTCTCCGAATTCGGCGGAGAGCGCCAGGTGTTGGGCGTAGGCGGGGCTGGTGCGGAGGGGCCGACCGGCTTTCCGCTCGTGGTAGGGGTAGACGATGTCGTAGTAGGTGGAGTAGATCTCCTCGGTCCGCTTCAGGCAGAAGGAACGGCTGCGGTAGTGCCCCCCGAACCGGCGAATGTCCATCTTCCAGAGGTCCATGGTCGGCTCCCGACTGTCGATCCACTCGGCCATGACCTTGCCGACCCCGCCGGCTCCGGCGATACCGTGGGCGCAGAATCCGGTGGCGACGAACAACCCGCCGACCTCGCTCTCGCCGAGGATGAATTCGCCGTCGGGGGTGAAGGCCTCCGGCCCGTTGATGAGCTGGGTGACTTCGGCTTCGGCCAACGCCGGGACCAGCGACGTGGCGTTGCCGGTGAGGGGCAGGAAGCGATCCCAATCCGGAGGGAGCAGCTTGTTGTTGAAGTCGGTGGGGATCTCGCCGTCTAGATGCCAATGAAGCGGGTCTCTCTCGTAGCCGCCCATCAATAGCCCCCCCACCTCCTCCCGGAAATAGACGAGGCGGTCGGGATCTCGCATGGTGGGGAGGTGGCGAGGCACCTCTCTTCGAATTCGGGTGTGAGCGTATTGATGAGCCATGGGGACGACCGGAATGTTGATTCCGGCCATGCGTCCGAGCTGGAGGGAATAGACGCCCCCGGCCAGCAGGACCAACTCGGTCATCACTCGACCGGCATCGGTGTCGACGTGGGTGATCTTCCCCTGCTCGACCCCGATGCCCACGACCCTGGTGTTGGTGCGAAGCTCCACCCCCCCCCGGCGGGCTCCCGCCGCCAACGCCATCGCCAACCCGGAGGGGTTGAGCGAGCCGTCGGTGGGGAGGAAGACCGCCCCTAGCACGCCGGTTGGGTCGAACAGGCCGTCCCACAACTCCAACGCCTCGCTGGTGCTGACCATGTGGAGCGGCAAGCCGAAGGTCTGGGCCCAGCCAGCCTGGCGGGCCAGCTCCTCCAGACGCGGCCGCGAAGAGGCCAGGCGGAGAGAACCGACCTCTCGCCAATCCGGGTCTTCCCCGGTCTCGGCGGCCAATCGCCGGTAGAGGTCCACCCCATAGGTCATCATCTTGGTGAGGGTCACCGAGCTCCGGAGCTGACCAACCAGCCCAGCCGAGTGGAACGTCGAGCCGGACGTCAGCTCCGAGCGCTCCAGCAGCAGCACCTCGGACCAGCCGAGGGCGGCCAGGTGATATGCGATCGAAGCGCCGCCGACTCCCCCCCCCACGATGACAATCGAGGCGGTCTCTTTCACGCCACCACTCCCTTCGCCTCCTCCAACCAGGCGTCGAATTCCGGGGCCGTCGCCAGGCGCCGGCAGTTCTCGAGGCGCTTGTTCGCGTAGGCGACGAAGTCGACGTTGGTGAGAGTGGAGATGGCCTGCTGTACGACTCCCCACATGCCCTCTCTGAACTCGCTCATGATCTTCATCAAGGCCAGCCGGGCCATGGCCGCCTTGGTGACTGACCCGAAGTAGGAGGTGAGCAGCAACTCGTCGGCGGAAGCGTCCAGTCCGGAGTTGACGCTTAGGTTGCCGAGATCGAAGAACCGATCGTTCATGCCGGCATATTCGTAATCGAGCAGCCAGACCCGGTCGCCATCGAATAAGAGGTTGGCGGGCAGGAGATCGTTGTGGCAGGGCACCTCCGGTAGCGGGTTGACAGCAAAGGCCTCCTCGATGGCTTGGGAACGGGCGTTCAGCCACCCATAGACGTCGGGGGCGCTGACACCATGTCGGGCGGCATCGCGAGCGTGCCATTCGACGACACGGTGGATGGGAAAGCGACCGGAGAGGTGGCCGCTGGCGTGGAAAAGGCGCAGGGTCGCAACCACCGAAGGCAGCCGGCTCACGAAATCGGCCGCGTCGACAGCATGGCTTCCTCCCACGAACTCGGTGACGAGAGTGCCGGCCGACTCCAGCCGGCTCAAGACCGGAGGGCCGATGCCCAGTTGGGCGGCCCGGAGGGCGGCCTCGGCCTCGTTGGCCCGGTCGATCCCCAACACCTCAGTCCGCTCCCCCGGGATCCGAAGCACGTATGAACCGCCACCTCGGACGAACACCCGGTAGTTGCGGTTGGTGATTCCGAGCTCGACCGGAACGATCCTTTCCACCCGATCCGAGAAAACCTCTTCGGCGAGCGGGTGCACACCGTCGTCGAGCAGACCGGCGTGCAGGCTCTCCACCACCACATCGGCCTCGCTCACCGCCTCCGGTTGAGCAGCGTGGGCGATGACACAACGGAGGCCGGCGGCGCGGGCGGCTACCAATCCGGCCCGGGAGTCCTCCAAGACCACGACCCGATCTCGGGTGAGACCGATTACTAGGCCGGTCAGGCGCCGGAAAGCGACCTCGAAACCTTCCGGGTCGGGCTTACCGGCGGCCACGTCTTCGGCCGAAACGACGAACTCGAAACACTCGGCCAAACCGGCCGCCGACAGGACGAAGTCGATCTCGGATCGCATGGCTCCCGACACCACGGCCATCGGCACTCGTCCGTGCAACGCTCGCACCAGGGCAGCGGAACCAGGTCGGACCGGCGGTGTTGACCCGGCCGCCCGTCGATAAGCGGCCAGTCGCCTCTCCACCACTCGACCGGCCTCCCCGGCATCCCTCCCCGCCTTCGCCAGGACCCAAGCGGCGATCTCCGGTTCGCTCAGACCCGCCAGTTCGGCAAAGTACCGCTCTTCGGTCAGCTCGGTGCCGAGCTCCCGGGCGATCTCTCGGTAGATGTCGGCCTGCAACCGCTCATCGTCGGTGATGGTGCCATTGAAATCGAACACGACCGCCTTGGCATCGAGACCCGCCAGCAATACCGCCATGGCCCGGCATCATGCCAGCCCGCCGACCGTCAGGTCGCCGCCCTTCCACACCTTCCAGACCAGATTGGAGCCGGGGCGGTACGGAAAATGCTCGGGCCCATCGGCGTCGATCACCAAGAGATCGGCGGCGGATCCCGGGCCGAGCCAGCCCTTATCCTTCTCCAACAGAGCTAGAGCCCCCCCCCTGGTCGCCGACCAGAGGGCCTGGTCGACAGTGAGTCCCATCTCGAGACAGGCCAGCGCCACCACCAGCTGCATGCTCTCTACGTAAGAGGTGCCCGGGTTGCAGTCGGTGGCTAGCGCGACGGTGGCTCCGGCCTCCCAGAGCCGGGCGGCCGGCGCATGCGGCGTCCGGAGCGAGAGCGACGCCGTCGGCATCAATACCGCCACCGTGCCCGACCCAGCCAGCGCCTCGATCTGTCGGTCGTCGAGGTGCTCGAGATGGTCGGCGGTGACCGCACCCAACTCGATGGCCAGCTCGACGCCGCCGGAGTCGGCCAGCTGATTGGCGTGCAGGCGAGGCGCCAGCCCGTGGCGCCTACCCACTTCCAGGATGCGGCGGGACTCCTCGACTGTGAACGCCCCCTGATCGCAGAACACGTCGCAAAAGCGTGCCAACGGCGCGCAACGAGGAATCATCTCGTTGCACACCAAGTCGACGTAGTCGGTCCGCCGGCCGTCGAACTCGACGGGAACGGCGTGGGCTCCGAGGAACGTGGGGACGACGTCGACCGGATGATTAGCCCCGATTTGGGAGGCCACCTCCAACAGCTTCACCTCGTTGTCGACGTCGAGCCCATAACCCGACTTGATCTCGACCGTTGTGGTTCCGGCCGCCACCATCGCCGACACCCGGTCGCCGGCCTCGATGATGAGCTGGCTGACGGGGGCACGCCGGGTGGCGGCCACCGTCGCCTTGATCCCCCCCCCGCCAGCGGCGATTTGGGTGTAGGACCGACCGGTCAGCCGGCTGGCGAACTCACCGGCCCGGTTCCCGGCAAAAATCAGGTGGGTGTGGGAATCGACGAAACCAGGGATGACCGCGCGTCCTTCACAGGAGGCAGTGTGGAAACGTCGGTAGGCGGACGGGAGGTCGTCCTCCTTGCCCACCCAGGTCACGTGGCCGCCCCGCACGACCAAGGCGGCGTTTCCAATCGTTCCGGTGATCCCGCCATGACGGGGGTCGTTCGTCACCAACCGGGAGATACCGGTCAGCAGGAACTCGGTGGTGCTAGCGAGCGCCACTGTCCCCCCAAACTGGTGGGCGAGCTTCACACACTCGTTGCAGATCGCCACGCCTCGAGGACCGGTGATCAGATGGCCGACGTCGCCGTCGCGTCCTCCGCAAAAGCTGCAATAGCGGCTCATTCAGGGCTCAGCTGTGGGTGGCCCCGGCCGAAGGGATCGGTATCCGCACGCCTCTTTCCGCCGCCACCTCGATGGCTCGCGGATAACCGGCGTCGGCGTGGCGGATGATCCCCATACCCGGGTCGTTGGTGAGGACTCTTTCCAACCGCAGCTCGGCCCCGGCGGTACCGTCGGCCACCACCTGGGCGCCGGCGTGGATCGACTTCCCCATACCCACTCCTCCACCGTGGTGCACCGCCACCCACGCCGCTCCCGAGGCGGTATTGAGCAGGGCGTTGAGTATGGGCCAGTCGGCGATGGCATCCGACCCGTCCGCCATGGCTTCGGTCTCCCGGTAAGGAGAGGCCACCGAACCCGAGTCGAGGTGGTCCCTGCCAATCACCACCGGCGCCTTCACCCGACCCGCCGACACCAGCCGGTTGAAGGCGAGTCCGGCCAAGTGCCGTTCGCCGTATCCGAGCCAGCAGATGCGGGCAGGGAGGCCCTGGAATTGGACTCGCCGTTGCGCCAACTCCAACCACCGATGGAGCGGTCGGTTGTCCGGGAAGAGGGTGGCCACTGCTTGGTCGGTGGCGGCGATGTCGGCCGGGTCGCCGGAGAGCGCCACCCATCGGAACGGTCCCATGCCCTCGCAGAACAACGGGCGGATGTAGGCGGGGACGAAGCCGGGATACGAAAAGGCCTCGGCGAAACCGCCTTTCTTGGCTTCCCCACGCAGGTTGTTCCCGTAGTCGAAAACCTCGACCCCCCCCCTCTGGAATCCGACCATCGCCCGACACTGCTCGGCCATGGCCCGGCGCGCCTCCTCGACGTACCGGGTTGGATCGGCCTCCCGAAGTTCGATGGCCGCCTCGAGGGTGAAGCCGTTCGGTACATACCCGTTGAGGGGGTCGTGAGCAGAGGTCTGATCGGTGACGATGTCCACTTCGACACTCCGCCGGAGGATCTCGGGAAACACTTCGGCGGCGTTGCCGACCAAACCCACCGACAGCGGTCGCCGGTCGCGTTTGGCGGCCAGACACTGGTCGAGGGCGTCATCGAGATGGGTGGCGGCGACGTCCAAGTAACCCGTCTCGAGGCGTCTCTGCAATCGGGCCGGGTCGATTTCCACGATCAGCGCCACCCCATCGTTCATGGTCACCGCCAGCGGTTGGGCTCCCCCCATTCCGCCCAACCCGCCGGTGAGTGTGAGGGTCCCCGCCAGCGTCCCATCGAAGCGTTGGTCGGCGATGGCAGCAAACGTCTGGTGGGTGCCCTGGAGGATCCCCTGGGTTCCGATGTAAATCCACGAGCCAGCCGTCATCTGCCCGTACATCGTCAGCCCGGCCGCCTCCAGCTTCCAGAAGTCCTCCCAAGTGGCCCAATCGGGCACCAGCAGCGAATTGGCCAGCAACACCCGCGGCGCCATTTCATGGGTGCGAAACACACCCACCGGCTTTCCCGATTGGACCAGCAAGGTCTCGTCGTTCTCGAGCTCCTCGAGGCAGGAGACGATGGCGTCGTAGGCCTCCCACGAGCGGGCCGCCTTGCCGCGACCGCCATAGACGATCAACTGGTCGGGTTGTTCGGCCACCTCCGGATCGAGGTTGTTTTGCAGGCAGCGCAGCGCGGCTTCCTGCAGCCACCCCCGGCAGTGCAATTCGGGACCGCGATGCGCCCTTACCGCTCGACTGGTGCTCATCAACGCGACCCTAACGGCTGAATCGAACGAGGAGTCGGCGTCGGAGGCGAAAGGCCAGCGGCTTTGGAGAAGGCTGAACTCAGCCAGCAGGGCGCCAACTGCGGTTCCCCGACAGAGGGCCCTCGCCTACGGCGGTTGCGGACCTATCAGGTAGGTGTGGCCGAGGCGGCTGGTCCAGACGTAGG
>CAYUKI010000053.1:0-10380 GCA_964445235.1 uncultured Acidimicrobiia bacterium
CGAGCCGCTTTCACGACCGGAGTCTTCACCCCGGCCACGTCGGTAACCAACGCCTCGGTGGTTAGGTCGGCGAGCTGAGCGACGATTGCCTGCGGAGGTCCCGCCAAAACCACCAGGTCGACGCCCTCGATGGCGTCGGCGGGTGAGCGGGCGGGAAGGAGAGCACGCCGGGAACCTGCCACCGCCAGGTGCTCGGGGTTTGGATCCCAGCCTGTGACCGTCCAACCACCTTCGGTAAG
Source organism: uncultured Acidimicrobiia bacterium (assembly GCA_964445235.1). Taxonomy (GTDB): domain Bacteria; phylum Actinomycetota; class Acidimicrobiia; order Spongiisociales; family ZC4RG35; genus CAYUKI01. The sequence goes on from CAYUKI010000053.1 coordinate 240, forward strand.
AGCCAAGGCAACCGATGTGCCGATCAGCCCGGTACCCAGTACGGCCGCCCGATTCACATCGAGCGGCCCATGACCGCCGCGAGGCTGCGCACCGAGTCCATCAACTCGCTGAACTCGCTAGGCAGCAGTGCCTGCGGGCCGTCAACCTTGGCGGTGTCCGGTGAGGGGTGGACGTCCACCATGATGGCGTCGGCGCCAGCCGCCACCGCCGCTCTCGCCAGTGGGGCCACCAGATCACGCCGTCCGCCGGAATGAGACGGGTCCACAAGAACCGGCAGGTGGGAGAGCCCCTTCACGACCGGCACCGCAGTGATATCGAGCGTGTTGCGTGAGGCCGTCTCGAAGGTACGGATGCCACGCTCGGCCATGATGATGTGATGGTTTCCCTCTTTGTATATGTATTCCGCGGCGTTCAGCCACTCCTCGATCGTGGCGGTGAATCCTCGCTTCAACATCACAGGGCGTGCATGGCGACCAAGTTCGGTCAGCAGCGTGAAGTTGGCCATGTTGCGGGCGCCGACACGAACGATGTCGGCATAAGACGAGACGAGCTCGACGTCACGTGGATCGAGCACCTCTGCGACGAATGGAAGCCCGAACTCCTCCCTGGCGTCGGCCAGGATCTTCAGTCCGTCCTCGCCAAGACCTTGAAAGGAATAGGGCGAGGTGCGGGGTTTGAAGGCGTCGCCACGCAGGATCGTGGCGCCTGCCGCCTTCACGGCCTCGGCGGTCCGGAAGAGCTGGTCGCGGCTCTCGACCGCGCACGGACCAGCCACGACCGTGAAGGTTCCCCCCCCCACGCTTGCCCCTCTTACCTCGACCACCGAATCCTCTTCCTGGAACTCGCGCGATACGAACTTGAAGGGTTTGAGCACGGGGACGGCTCGTTCCACACCCGGCATCGCCTCCCAGGGAAGCTGCTGGATCTTCTCCCGATCCCCCACCGCACCGACCACCGTGCGGAACTGGCCAACGGAGACGTGCGCCTCGCATCCGATGCTTTGGAGGCGTCCGACGACGCCGGCTACGTCCGCCTCGCTGGCATTCTGGCCCATGACGATGATCATGGCGCTCATTGTGCCAGCCGGCCCATCATGCCCGGCGGGGGTCGGTGATTACCAGAACACGCACCTGCGCTTCGAGGGCGGCCAGGGACTCGGCTACCTCGGCGACGGCTTCCTCGTCCCAAACCGTCACCAGCATTGGTCCCGACTCGTCGCCACCGAGGAGCACCATATGGCACCGGGGATCCTCGAGCATCTCGTCGGCAAGCGCTGCCAGATCGCCCGGTCCGGTGCCGGCGCTGAAATCGGCTACTAGTGCTCGCATGGCGGCTCCTCGCAATGGGTCGAGCTGGCGAGCGATCATACCGAGGGACGTAGACTGCCTCGGGTGAAGACCTCCACCCAGGTACCGAGCGACTACGAGGAGCACGTCGGCCAGAGTCGTCAATACTGGCGCGACATAATCCTCGGGGTCAACGACGGTCTGGTGTCGATGCTGTTGTTGGTGGCAGGTGTCGTCGGCGGCAACCTTCCGGTGTCACAGGTGCTACTGACAGCGGTGGCCGGGGCCGTGGCTGGAGCCATCTCGATGGGAGCCGGCGAATACCTGGCCACCAAATCTCAGGAAGAAGTGCTTACCGCCGAGCTGGCGCTGGAGCAGAGCCACATCCAATCTCATCGTGGCATGGAGATGGAACAGCTACGCGGGATGCTGGCCGCAATGAGGCTCGATCCCGGCGACATTGACACGGTGGCCGCGGCCTTGGGACGAACCGACGCCACCCTCCTCGAAGCGATGAAGGCCCTGGAGTTCGGCGTGGTCGACAGCGAACGACGATCCCCCTTCAAGGCGATGTGGGTTTCGGGGAGCACTTTCGTCGCCGGATCCCTGCCGTCCGTGGTTCCCTTTCTCTTCGTCGACACGCCCGGGCTGGGTCTGTTCTGGGCGGCCGCTCTCGCCGGGGTCGGCTTGTTCGGGGTTGGGGTCGCCAAGACCAGGGTGACCAAAACGAGCCCGCTCATGGCCGGCGCCGAGAACCTCGTCATCGCCGGTTTCGGGGGCGGCATCGCCTTCCTGGTCGGCCGGGGCGTGGACCGCGCCTTGGGGTGATAACACCAGTCGCGGTCGTGCTTGCAATTGTTAGCTGCTTGCGATATGCTCGCGGACGTGAGCGAAAGCAAGCAGGTCCAAAGCAAGCAGAGTCCCGCCAGCCCTGAGGGCAAGCAAAGCCACGAGAGTGGAGAGGGAACCCGAGTCGTCGACCTGGGAGCGTTCATACGCACCCAAAGGGAGCGAGCCAACCTTTCCCTGCGCAGGCTGGCCGACCGGGCTGGGATCTCGAACCCGTATCTCAGCCAGATCGAGCGAGGGATCCGGAGGCCATCGGCGGAGATCTTGAAAAGGCTGTCGAGGGCCCTCTCGATCTCGGCGGAAACGCTCTACTCGAGAGCCGGCCTGATCGAGGAAGGCGGCCCGGCGCCCCTCGTCGTGGAGGCGATCGATGCGGACCCACAACTCACCCCCCGTCAAAAGCAGGTTCTGCTTGACCTCTACCGCGCGATGGTAGAAGCCACGTTGGAAGCTTCCGAGAGCAAATGAGCAAGGAGACAGACATGTACGAAAAGGTTCTATACGCAGCGGTTGGTGCCCCATTGGTCACCGCCAAGAAAGCCCAGGAAAGGCTGGAAGGGCTTCGGGGCCGCATCCGGAAGGAAGCGAAGTCGCTTCGGAAGGATGCACGCGTCCGCCTCGACGTTTGGTCGACAGAAGGCGAGAAGGTCGTCAACCGGATCGCCAGTGGCAAGATGGTCGATGGGATCGCCGCCCGAATGGATCTCGAGCAGGTTCAAGTGCAGGTGAGCAAGCTGCGCGACCAGCTCGAGGACATGCTGAGCACCTGGCGGACTTCTTTCCGCCCCGTGGAGAAGCAGGCTGTGAAGGTGGCAGCAGCCGTCGCCGATACCGTCAAGGCCGAGACGCCCAAGACCCCGGCCAAGAAGACGGCCGCGAGAAAGGCCACCGCCAAGAAGGCTCCGGCCAAGAAGGCAGTCACCAAGAAGGCTTCTCCGGCCAAGAAGGCAGCCGTCCGCAGGCCGGCAACCGCCCGCGCCTAACGCCAAGTCCCAAGGTTCGAAGAGAAGGGGGCCCCACCCGGGGTCCCCTTTCTTGTGCTCTGTGCACTAGTCAATATCTGACGAGCGGTTCGAGCACAGCGGCGGTGGCGACCCAAGCCGACACCATGCCCTCGGTGGGAAGACGGCGGAGCAGGTGGCGTTCCTCGTTGGCTTCGGTGATGGCCGCCGTCAAGGCTTTGGCCTTGCGGCGCCGAAGCTCTTTGATGGTGTCTACCCCGACGATCTCGAGAACGGCGGCGTATTCGGAGCCCACGCCCTTCACCCGCATGAGGTCGGCGCGGTTCACCCATCGCAGCACTATCGAGTCACTCACACCTATGTGATTGGCGAGCTCTGTTCGTCCCCGACGAGTGGCCGCTCTCTTCAGAAGGGCCTCGGTCGTGCGAATCCGGTTCTTCCTCAACTTGGTTGCGTAATCATGCCCGAGGCCGTCGATCGCATCGATACTGGGCATTCTCCTCCTACGCGAACCGAAAGCACGGCAGTGTACCGACCGTGAGGTGAACGCGCTCCGGGCACAGCTTCTTGTTTCGGCCGGGACCCGGAGCCCACGCGCTAGCGCGGTCGCAACTCCTCCACGTCGGCCCAGGTGTCGACGTCACGAGGAGGCAGCGCCTCAAACCAGACCTCGTGCACCCACTCGGAGTGAGCCAGCAGCAGCTTCTTCGCCCCCTCGTCGCCCTCCAGGCTCATCAGTCGAGGCCACAACGACCGATCGACCAACACCGGGTTGGCCCAGGTGTAGCGGTACTTGGGGACGACGGCGAGGGTCTTGGCCGGCTTGTACGCCTGGCAGATCCCAGCCACCACCTGAGGGTCGACATCCGGTTGGTCGCCCATGAGCAGCAGCGCACCCTCGGCTCGGGAAAGCCGGGTGAGGGCGTCGAGGCCCACCCGAATGGAGGAGGAGAGCCCGTTCTCCCACTCCGGATTCTCGATGATCCCGCAACCCGTCAGGTCAACACCGGCGAGGATCTCCTCGAGGTGGTCACCGAGCACTACCCAGACCTCGCTCACCGGGTAGGTCTTGGCATTGGCAACCACCCGACCGAGAAGCGTCATACCGCCCCAGGGCTCCAACTGTTTGGGCCGACCCAACCGTCGCGACCCTCCGGCGGCGAGAACGACGGCGGCAAGCGACATGGTCAGACCGTAGCGCCTCCTCGAACCGGGAAATGCCGGCACAAGGCACCGGCGTTCAGCCGATGGGTTTGACGACGCCGCGCAGCTCGAGCGCTTCGCCGTGTCGGTAACGGGCGCTCGTCATCTCGGCGAGGATGGCCACTGCCACCTCGGCAGGGGTGCGGGCGCCGATCTGCAAACCGATCGGACCGTGAATCCGGGCGATCTGGCTTGGCGTGTAACCCGCCTTGGTGAGGTTCTCGGTGCGGCGCGCCGCGGTCTTGCGGCTCCCCATTGCCCCGATGTATCGAACTGGGCTCGGCAAAACGATCGGCCAAAGGGGATCTTCGAAGCGGGCGTCGTGACTCAGCACCACCACGTGAGTTCGGGAGTCGAGCACCAAACGACCGGCGATCTGGTCGGGCCAGCCGACCAAGATCTCCTCGGCGGCGGGGAATCGCTCCCGGCTGGCAAAGGCTGCACGGGCGTCGGAGACCACCACCCGGTAGTCCAAGCGAGTGGCGAGGTCGGCAAGAGCCTGGCCGATGTGAACGGCACCGAAGACATAGAGTCGGGGTCTCGGGGCGAGAACCTCGACGAAAACCTCTACGTCCCCGAAAGCGAGGGCGAGGTTCTGTTCCCGATCCATGAGGGCGACGGCGTCGGGCACAACATCGGGATGCGGGAGGGTCCCCGCCACCACTCCTCCGGTAGCGTCCAAGGCAGCCGACAAACCCAGGCGCGGGCCATCTATCACCGTCACCCTCGCCCCCAGCTGGTCGTGCTCGACCAGGCCCGCCACCGCGGCCAGGACGTCGCTCACCATTTCTCGATGAAGACCTGGATGGTGCCGCCGCAGGCGAGCCCCACCTCGAAGGCTTCTTCGTCGGCGATGCCGTAGGTGATGAGCTTGGGGTGCCCGCTGGCGATCACCGCCTGCGCGTGCAGGTACACGTCGTTCTCGACGCAACCACCCGACACCGAACCTTCCATGTCCCCGCCCGAAGAGACCAGCATCTTGGAACCCTCCGGTCGGGGGGCCGGACCGGCCACCTTCACCACCGTGGCGACGGCCACCTGTTTACCGGCCGCTTGCCACCGTTCGACGATCTCCAATGCGCTGCGCATATCCCTCTCGTTGCCTGGGCGGGAGCGGCCAGGCCAGTCCTGGCCCCTCCTGCTCGTTCCTTGCCTTGCTTGCCGCTTGGCCCGCGCCACCTTATGCCCAGCCCTCTCCGCAAAGACTATCGGCGAGCTGGAATCGATTCGAGAAGATCGACGAGGGTCGCCAGATCATTGAGATTGGCCGACGGCAGGAAGTCGTCGACATGGGGAAGTGCCGCCTGCATTCCCCGGGTTTCCGGGGCGAACCCGGGCCGGCCCGCCAACGGGTTCAGCCATATCAAGCGATGGACCGTCCGGCGCAATCTGGCCATCTCTTCGCCCAGTACCTCGGGGTCGCCGCGGTCCCAGCCATCCGAGACGAGGATGGCGACGGGCCCGCCCCGGGTGACACGTCTGCTCCATTCCTTGTTGAACGTGCGGACCGCCTCGCCGATCTTGGTGCCGCCTGACCAATCCTCGACCGTCTCCGCCACGGAGGCGATGGCCGCTGCGGCCTCCCGTCGAAGCAGCTGGCGAGTAATGCGAGTGAGGTGGGTGGAAAAGACGAAGGCCTCCAACTTGCCAAGTCGGCCCCGGGCGGCGTGGGTGAAATAGAGCAGCATCTCGGCGTACTGCTCCATCGAACCGCTCACGTCGGCAATCACCACGAGCGGCCGGCGGGTCTGTCGCCGCCGAGCCATCTTCAGCTCGATGACATCGGAGGTGGCGGCGGCGCGAACCATGCGCCGCAGGTCGAGCCGGTTGCCAATAGGGGCGGGGCGATACCGTCTCCTCTTGCGGAGCGACGGGCGCCAAATCATGGTGGCGATCATGTTGCGCACCTGGGCGGCCTCGGTGGGCGTTAGGTCGGCGAAGTCTCGATGGGCGAGACGCTCCACTGCCGAGGCGCCGATCCGCGCTGTGAGGTCGACCCGATTTCCCTCCCCCTCCCCGGCGGAGCCGTCGCCCGAGATCGTCCAGGTCCGGTGGCGGTCGCTGACAAGGTAGGTGCCCGGTATCGCCTCGAGTCCGAAGAACTCGGCGAAGGTTCGGTCGAAAACCGGAAGGTGTTCGGCCGCAGAGACCGAAACAGCCCGCCAGGCGTGATACAGGTCGAAAGGCAACGAAAAGCCGACCGCCGACGCCGCCATCGTCAAGTCCACCGAGGCGTCAGCACCCACCGGGATCCCGGCGGCGCGCAGAGCCTCGGCGAAACGGGCGACCGCTACGCCCGGACTCACCGCACGGGGAAGCGGGTTATCGCCACCACACCCTCGGAGTCGAGGGAAGGACTGGGATCGACGTCACGAACCTCTCCCCCGTCGGCGAGCACTGATTCGATCACGTCGCCGACGACATCGTCGACCGTTTCCATGCGCTCTCCACACACGGGGCAACTCTGCTGTTCGGCTGCCAGGAATCCGCACCCAGGGCAGCGGACGCCCGGCGGCCCGAACAGCTTCGACGCAACGAGCTGTTTGATAGCCCGAGCGTTGGTCGCCGCCAGCACCTCAAGCAGACCGCGGCCGCCGTCGGCGCCGCCGTCGAGGGCGCCCAATACCTGTTCGGTGGTCCGCTGGTCGTCGAGTTGACGGTGCTCGGCTTCGATCCTTTCCACCTCCGAGCGGATAATCGCCGGCGTTGCCGTGTGGGGATCGATGACGAAGTGGCCGACGGGGAGCTGGCGCAGATAGGTGTGCAGATGGGGGGTTAGCTCGTCGATGGTCGCTTCGTGGCCTGCCAGCACCAACATGTCGAAGGGTTGTGCCTGGTGAGCCTCGAAGAGCCGGCCAGCCGCCTGGCGCAGCATGTGGGCAGTGGCCTCTCGGGCATGCTGGCGCCGATTGTGCTCCTCGAGACCATGCCAACCAGCCCAGCGAGGGGCGCCTAGGTCGGCCTCGGTGGGGGGTTCGAGGGCGGTCAGATGAGTGTTTTCTTTGACGAACAAGGAGACTCGGCGTTTATCGGTGACGGCGACTGCCGTGCGCTGCACCGGGGGTATGGCCCGAATGGGACGCAGATAGGGCCGGCGCCCCGCGGTGGCACGGTCCGGCACCGGATGTCGAAGTGGTTCGTAGACCACCTCCGCGCCGTTGACGAAAATCGCTACTCCGGGGGCCATCTCCCCGTCCAGTCGGGGAGCGAGATCCATTAGGCGCTCGATGTTTCGGGTAAGGCCCTTTTCGAGATGTCGGGCAAGGCCTTGGCCACGCTGGCGAAGCGGTCGCATCAGATCGGTGAGGGTGGCGCTTGCTGACTGCCCTCGCGGTTTGCTGAGGTAAGCCGATATCAGCAAGCCGTCGGAGTTAAACAACGATTCGAACACGGATCCTCCCCATCTCTCGAAGCCGACTGTTTGTCGTTGGGTGGGGGCGGCGAGCGCAGGTGCTGCGGGCCGGACCGCTGTAGCGTCTCAATCCTCCGGACAGGCCACATCCCGAGCGTACACCGTCCAACCGGGAGCGGTAGGGTCAATCGGCTTTAGTGACCAATTGGAGCACTCGACCGCGTATGCGACCGGCAAGCGCGACCACTCGAAGTGCATCGGGTCGGGGAACGTCCAGCCCGCCCCCCAAGCGAAGCCCCAGGTTCGAAGGATCTCGCCGAACGGTTCGGGGAGGTTGGTTACCGACCCGACAGGGTTGGTGGTCGGGTTTATGTCCACGGCGATGCCCCAGGCGTGCCGGGAGATACCCACTCCGGCGTTGGCCCCCCTGATCATGCGCGGGTTGTAACAGCCACCCGCCAGCTGAAAGTCGGCTCGATCGATCACGCCACCGAGGCCGGTGGATTCGATCTGGGCGATGGCACCGCGCAAATAGGGCACAACGGCCCGATGGCAACGAAACAGGCCCAAGTAGTCGACTTCGACATCGACGATGTTGGCTTCCCGCCAGGCAGGATCGACTTCGATCAGGTCTCCGCTGGAGGGTCGGAAGGCGAACTCCCCGAAGCGCTCCTTGACGAGAACCGTGGGCATCACAGCGTCGGCTCCGAGGTCGAAGGTTCCGGCCGGTCGGATCCGCACGTCAGCTTCGGTGAGCGTGCTCGCCAGCGCGATGAGAGCGTTCTCGCCCGGTGGCAATCCCCATATTGCTGCATAGGTGGGGTGGTCGAGGCCGAGTGAAAGGGCGGTTTGCTCCGACACCATGACTTCGAACCAATCGATGGACTGGTCGGGAACGATCGCCCCCACTCTGACGATGGAAGGGGTGCCGTCCCATCCGAGTAGGAAGAAGCTGTCCCCAACCTGAGCGGTCCGCAGTCGAGCGGCCGCCTCTCCGACCACCGCCTCGCCCCGACGGAGGACCGCCAGGACCTCCTCGGCCAGCAGGGGCCAGGCTCGAGCGGGGTCGACGGCGCTGGCACTGAGCGGGTAGGTGTACCCACTCGGCGCCCTTTGCACTTCTACCCCCCCCCGAGTTACCGCCTCAAGGCGGAGTAGGCCCCGATGGAATGCGACGAACTGACCCCCCATCCTGTTCGCTACCGCGGCTATGCCGGCGAGAGTGCCGTCGGACAACCCACCACTCTGACTGACCAACAAAGGGTCGAGGCCCGACTCGTGATGGGCCAGAGCCGCGGCGGTAGGTTGGGCAAGGGCGACGGCGAGAGCCGTCGCCAGCAGCTTCCTCACCCCACCACCTTCTCGACGCCCTCGTGGCGCACCCGCTCAACGTCCTCTCGATACTTGAGGACCACCCCCAGGGTGGCGTCGGCGGTGGCCGGATCGAGCCGGTCGGCACCGAGAACCATGAGGGCATGAGCCCAATCGATGGTCTCGGCTACTCCTGGCGGCTTGAATAGGTCGAGACTGCGCAGATGCTGCATGGCCGCCGCCAGCTCCTTGGCCAACACCTCATCCACCTCTGGGACCTTGGCCCGCAGGATCTCAACCTCTCGGGCGAGATCGGGGTAGTCGATCCAGTGATAGATGCAACGTCGCTTGAGCGCGTCATGGATCTCGCGGGTCCGGTTCGAGGTGATCACCACGACCGGCGGCGTCTCCGCCCGAATGGTCCCCACCTCGGGAATCGTCACCGTGAAGTCGGAGAGGAGCTCCAACAGGTAGGCCTCGAACTCCTCGTCCGCCCGATCGATCTCGTCGATGAGCAGCACCGGGCGCCTGCCCAGCGAGGCGGCCTCCACGGCCTGGAGGAGGGGCCGGGCGATTAGGTAGTGGCGGGACATGATGTCACCCACCTCGCCGCCCTCGCCTTTCACCTCGATCAAGCGGATGGCCAGCATCTGTCGGGCGTAGTCCCATTCGTAAAGGGCATGATTGACATCGAGGCCCTCGTAACACTGGAGACGAATGAGCTCCTGGTCGAGGAGCGCCGCCAGGACCTTGGCAACCTCGGTCTTCCCCACCCCTGCCTCACCCTCCAGGAATAGGGGACGGCCGAGTTGGAGGGCGAGATGGACGGCTACGGCCAGGCTGCGATCGGCGACGTAATTATGGTTGGAGAAGGCCGATCTGACCTGGTCGACGGAGGAGGGGATCACGGGGTTGTAAGGCTAGGCGAGTCGCGACCGTCCTCGAACCCAGGGTTGTGGCTAGTACTGGGCACTAGCCAGCGCCCACAGATGATCTCTGGGTTGCATCAACGTCTGGCGTGCCATCTCTCGCTTCCGCGACGGATCGTTGCGCGAAACCAACGATCGCCCCACCCAGAGTTGATCTGTGGGCGCTGGGTAGTACTGGCTACTGCCTGGAACCCTGGGTTCGATTTTCTTGAACTACCTGGAGGCCCCGACGGCTTTGAGGAGGGCGC
>CAYUKI010000054.1:0-8505 GCA_964445235.1 uncultured Acidimicrobiia bacterium
CTTCCATCCTTTGCGTATCACCGGGTGACGGAGCCGGTACGGTCCGTACAGGCGCCGGTGCAAGGTGTAGCCCTTCAAACAACCGCGCGGATTCCAGTGGACGGTGGAGCGGTTGCCTTGCGGGTCGGAGTAGTTGCCCCCGTCGTAGTTCTGCTCGAGCCTCATCACCACGCCGTTACGGGTGAATGCCCGCAGCCGACACATGTGGGTGTCGTTGGGTGCGCACACCACCGTGAAGCTGCCGTCGTAGGAATACTGATCCCGGTAGATCTGCTCCCAGTCCCGGCCCGGATATTGACGGAGCGGGTTTTCCACCCCGACTACCGCTTGCAGCGCCAGCAAGTCGAGGTCGAGGATCCCGGTGAGAGCTCCGATGCTCACCCCGCCTGCCAATCCCAGAAAGGCTCGACGAGTAACTGCCATCGTCAGCAGCTCCGGAGGTTCTCGCTAGAGGCCATTAGGGCAAGCTTGCAGGCTGGCACCAACCGCGGATAGGGTCGAAAGTCCAACACAATCCTGACCAGAACCGGTTTTCGATTCTCATTAGTTCGCGTTTGCGACCCCATCCATCGCACCCTTTCGCGCGATGAACGCGCGATGGACGGACTCGCTTCACCGAACGCTCCAGGAGTCGAGGTCGGGTCAGGCGGTTGCGACTGTCACTCGCCACTCACGCCGAACCCGAACGCAAGCGGCAAGGCGACCAACGCAACGGTCACACCGGCCAGCAGATCCTGACAAAAGGAGGCGACCGGGAAATCGAGCGCAGTCGGGACAAGCCGTTACCGAGCTGCTGGCCTCCCGCCCCGACCTGCCCCCCTCGGTCGGCAACCGTGCTGGGCCGCGCCTCCCGGCTGGACGAGGCTACCCGGCGGCTGGTCGAGCTGGTATCGATGGTGCCCTCCCGCATCGGCACTCCGGTCCCGGATACCGTGATGCCCGACTGGACGATGGCGGCCGAGGAGCCGGAGGTCGTCAGCATCGCCAGTGCCACCTTTGCTTTTTCGCACTCCTCCAATTTCAGTGTTACCCACTCTGTCAGCCCGGTGACCGACGGCCTGTCAGCCCGGGGAGACGGGAGGGCATAATGCATGATCTGCTCGGCCGATTCGTCTTGGGGGCTGTTGTGCTCGGCCGCGTGTTCGAAGAACTCTCGAAGCAGGCCTGCACCACCGGAGCGTTCTCAAGGTCGAGAGGGGTTCCATCGACAAAGCGGACGTCAAATTTCCCCTGCGTCCGTTCGACCTCGTGTGGACGTTCGCTGTCATCTTGGATGCCCAACATCCGCCTTTCCGCCTCGTTCCAATCGACCACACGGAGGGATCGCCAGCGAAGAGGGAGATTGCGATAGGAAGCGCGTCCATCACCACCGAGCGCAGCTCGCGTTCGCGAGCGAGGTTGTCGGCCAGACGACACCGGTCGAGGCCGAGGCCGGCCAGGAAACGGAGGGCGTCGAGCACCCCGCGGGCTCGCGCCCCCGGGGACGGCCGAGGGATCGGACCACCCAATCAGGAGAAGACCCTCCAACCCTTCAGCGGTTCTCACCGCGGCGCCATATCCGATCGAGGTATCGGTCAGGCGTTCGAAGAGGGGCCACTCGCCCGCTTCAATCCGCAGCCATCCATCGACCGACTGGATGGCCTCGAAGAACGGCTGTGTGGCATCGGCTCGCTCGATCTGACCTCCACGGTCGGCGGCCTGGAACGCCCCCTGCCACGTCTGACCAGCAGGGTGACCGCTTCGGCGGAGAGCAGCTCACGGGCGAGACGATCTAGGCCAATCGCCGTCAGCTCGATGTCAAGAGCACCGCCGGTGGGGAGTTGAACGACGTCCACAACCAGGCGGCCTTTGGGGAGGAGCACCATCGGCACCTCGGAACGACTCTCGACTGCGGGCTCGGATTCGAGACCGCTGCTGGCTGGGAGATCGAGCACAAGTGTCACCCCCGAGCGCATCGGTGCGCCTACCCACAGGTCCCCGTCCGTCATCCGGGTCAGGTCGCGGCTCAGCCCGAGACCCAGCCTCAGCCCCCGACCGCCGAGGTTCTCCCCGGTGAAGACCTCCTCGGCCTGGGAAGGGTCGATGCCGGGACCCTCATCTGAGCAGAAGAGCCGCGCTCGGCCCCGGTCCTCTTCCAGCAGGATCTCCAAAGAGCCGGTAGGCGCATAGCGAGAAATCGTTCTGAACCAGATTGGTGATCCACCTGGCGGATCAGGTCGGGATCTCCGTCCGCGGTCGCCTTCCCTTCACGAGAGCACGGCTGCAACCTGAGGACAGCCGCTAAGAACGTCCTCGGATCGGCGTTCAGGTCGAGGACCCCCACCACTGAGGCCACCGGCGACCGTAACTCGTGGGCAAGGATGGAGAGAAGCTCGTGGGTTCGATCGCCGGTGCGCGGACAGACAGAGTCACCCACACATATAGGCGCGATGTCCGGCTCTCTTGATCCGGGATCGACCTTATTTGGGCGACGGCTCCCTGTACAGCTCGTCGCCCCGATCCGCGTCCGGCGACTGCAAACGGCCTCAGCAAAGCCGGCGGTGAATTCCCCTACACGTGCGGCCCCCTACCATCGGCGACATGGTGAGCCAGCTTCCGGTGATCATCCAGGGCGGCATGGGCGTGGCGGTGTCGGGCTGGCAGCTTGCCAGGGCAGTGTCCACCCATGGCCAACTCGGAGTGGTTTCAGGTACCGCCCTCGACGCCATCCTGGTTCGCCGTCTTCAGGTGGGCGATCTCGAGGGCCACGTTCGACGAGCACTCGCCCTGTTCCCCATCGCCGGAGTCGCCGATCGGATTCTCGACCGTTACTTCGTGGCCGGCGGCAAGGCTTCCGGTGCACCTTTCAAGGTCAAGCCCATGCCGAAGGCGAAGCTCTCAAGCCACCTAGAGGAGTTGATCGTCGCCGCCAACTTCGTGGAGGTGTACCTGGCCAAGGAAGGCCACCTCAACCCGGTCGGCATCAACTATCTCGAGAAGATCCAGGCGCCCATGCTGCCTTCGCTGTACGGGGCCATGCTCGCCGCTGTGGACTACGTTCTCATGGGCGCTGGAATTCCCCGAGCCATCCCGGGGATTCTCGACCGGCTGGCCAAAGGCGAAAAGGTCGAGATGAGAATCGATATGAAGGGCGGGGCGTCGGACGACGGCCTGTCCAGCCGATTCGATCCGAGTGAGTTCACCGGGGGGACGCTGCCGCCGGTAACACGGCCGGTGTTCCTCGCCATTGTTTCCTCTCATGTGCTGGCCACCATGCTGGCCCGCAAGATCCAACCGCCGGTTGACGGGTTCGTCATCGAGGGTCCGACGGCGGGAGGTCATAACGCCCCACCCAGAGGGAAGCCCGGCCTTACGGGAGCAGGAGAGCCGATATACGGTGAGCGAGATGTCCCCAATCTCGAGGCGATTCGCGAACTCGGGCTCCCGTTCTGGCTGGCCGGCTCTTATGCCGAACCCGAACGAGTGGCCTCCGCAGTCGCTCAGGGAGCGGCCGGAGTGCAGGTGGGCACCGCGTTCGCCTATTGCGAAGAGTCAGGACTCGATCCCGAAATCAAGCGCCGGGTTCTGGATATGAGCCGTCATCACCGGGCGTCGATCTTCACCGACCCGGTGGCGTCTCCCACCGGCTTTCCCTTCAAGGTTGTCCAGATCGCCGGAACGCTATCCGACGAGGAGTTGTACGAGAGCCGCGAGCGGAGATGCGATATGGGATATCTTCGGACCGCCTACCGCGACGGCAAGGGAAGAGTGGGCTGGCGTTGCGCCAGTGAGCCCGTCGATGACTATGTACGCAAGGGCGGTATGGTGGACGAGACCCCGGGCCGCAAGTGCCTGTGCAACGCACTCATGGCCAATGTCGGTCTCGGGCAGCTACAGCAGAGTGGAGAGATCGAGCCGTCGCTTGTCACCTCTGGTGACGATGTGGCCACCGTCGCCCGCTTTCTCCCTCCCGGTCAGGACAGCTACCGGGCCACCGACGTGATCCGGTATCTACTTCCAACGGATAGCGGCCGTTCCACCACCAGAGAGGCAGCCCAGAATGACCGATGACACGGCACCGTTCGTGGCCTCGCGGTCGGGGCTCGAGCTGGGTGTCGAATTACTCCTCGAAGATCATGAACCGATGGAAGTTCCCGAATTGGGCCATTTCGGGGGATCGGGTGCTTTGGGGGATGCTTCAGGTGTTGGGACAGTTCGGGGCGGTTCCCCGCAGGTGGTATGGGACCAGGAGGGGTGTATCGGGCGGTGGTGGCGAGGCCGTCAGGTGTTTACCGCCGAGTTCCAGGCGTTCCGGGGCATGTTGGGAAGGGGAGCGGTGCTGTGCGGCCCGGCCGACCCCGAGTTCAAGAGGCAGGTGGAACAGGGTAACGGATATCTGGGAGACCAGCTTCCTGCCGGGCCGCCGGTTCGAGGATGTCGCCGATTTCAACCGTCAGCTCCTGGGCTGGCTGAAACGGGCTAACCAGCCTATCCATGGCACCACCCGGACACGCCCGGCCGAGGCTATCTACGAGGATCGGGGGCGATGATGACCTTCCCGCCGGTGCTGCCCGATCCGTCGTGGCAGTTCACCACTCGCTTCCCAGGGATCACTATGTGCGGGTCGAGGGCAACGACTATTCGGTCCACCCACGCTTCGTCGGTCGCCGGGTCGAGGTGCGGATCACCATCGAGGAGGTGATCATCACCTGGGACGGCACCGAGGTGGCCCGCCACCGACGCTGTCTGGCCAAACATCAGACGCTGCTGGCCTCCGGCCACGCCCGGGTCCACCGGGCGATGCGGACCGAGGCGATCGTCGCCTCCGCCTTCCAAGCCGGCGTCGAGGAGCGAGATCTCTCGGTCTCTAACCGGATCGGAGTGGCGTGATGGCTGCCAAGACCAGACCCGCATCTGACATCGCCTTCTTGTGCCGGACGCTCAAAGCCTCCTCGTTGGCACAGGCGGTGAACCGGCTCGCCGAGCGGGCCCACACCGAATCCTGGACCCACGAGGAGTTCCTGGCTGCCTGCCTCGAACGGGAAGTCGCTACCCGCCAGTCCAACGGGGGCGAGATTCGCATCCGGGCCGCCCGCTTCCCGGCCCGAAAGACCCTAGAGGAGTTCGACTTCGACCATCAGCTCAGCCTCATACGAGACGTGATCGCCCACCTCGGCGCTCTCGACTTCGTCGCCGCACGCGACGACGTGGTCTTCCTAGGTTCCGCCGGGACCGGCAAAACCCACCTCGCTATCGGCCTCTCGATCCGGGCCTGCCAGGCGGGCCATCGGGTCGCTTTCGCTACCGCCGCCCAATGGATCGACCGTCTCGCCGCCGCCCACCAAGGCGGCCGGCTCTACGACGAGCTCCGCCGGCTCGGACGCTACCGCCTCCTCTAGTGATCGACGAAGTGGACCCCGATCACGTCGGATACCGGAGATTCGCCGAGACCCTTCATGACCTGTATCGGCGTCCGGCTGGTCATCGGAAGGTGGTGGGATCCCGACGAGAGCATCCACTTCGACCACAACCACTGGGACGTCGGCGCGAGTGACGGCCATATGCCATTGGGCGGCAGCCTGGTGGGAAGGGTTGGTGGGATCGATGACCAGGACGATGCCATGCGCGGTGGGACGACCCGGAGGGATGAGGGGGCAACGGTTGTGGTTGGCCATGCACACGAAGACCGGGCGGTCGGCCGTCGGGCCCTCCTCCACGCCGGCGGCGTGGAGGAGGTAACGGACGCCGAGGCCCTCGGCCAGCAGCGGATCGAAGGCACCATCGCCGAGGTCGACGCCCGAGAGGTCGATGAGAGTGACCATATGGGGGGCCTCTTTCACGCCGGTTCTAGGCGTTGTTGAGGACGATGAGGTCGGCGACCATGGTGGGGGCGTGGGCGGCACACGTGATCCGGAAGATGCCCGCCTGGTCGGCGGTGAAGGTAATTCGGGTGATCTCGCCCCGCCTGACCACCCCGGTAACGTCATAGCCTTCCACCGTGATCGGATGTTCCTTGCCGTTGATCCCGACGATCTCCAGGGTGACGATGTCGCCCTGGTTGACAACGACCGTGCTGGGTTCGAAGCGGTAGGTCTCCACCTCCCAGCGGCCCTCATCGTTGGGGGGCTTGAGTCCGTAGCCGCCGCCGTCGGGGAGGGCGGTGGCGGGGAAGGGCTCGTCGGCAACGTTGGCGCCTCCCTTGGGCTCCACCGCCGCCATATAGATGGTCCGCTCAACTCCCGGGCTTGCCTGATTGGCTTCCGCGCAAGCGGTGCCGAGCAGCCCGAGGAGGATGGCCAGAAGCAGGGTACGCTTCATCGAGCCTCCTTTCGCTCTTGGAGTGAGCATGACAGATGGCCGGCTTGATCGGAACGGACGAGGGTGACTTCGCCGACAGGCCCTCAGTCGGAATCATGGTCGGACCAAGGTCGCATGCCGGACGCCGAAGCGTTCGAGCGGCATCGCCGCGGAGAGTTCATGCGGTCGCCGCTGGCGGTGCAGTTCCTGGTGGCGAGCCTGGTGATCCTGGTCGGAGGAATGCTGGTGATCGGGGCATGGGTGGCGGGGCGCATCGAGAGTGGGGTGTTGAACCGCACCGCAGGCGTGACTGCCTTATATGTCGACAGTTTCATCTCGCCCCATCTACAGGGTTTGGCGGCGTCGACTCGGTTGCAGGAAGAGGAACGAGCAGCGCTCGCTTCGCTGCTCGATACCACCCCGCTGGGTCGACGGATCGTGGCGTTCAAGGTGTGGGCCGCCGACGGGACCGTCCTCCACAGCACCGCGCCCCAGATTGTGGGACGACAGTTCCCGATGAAGCCCGACCTGGCGTCCGCCTTCGCTGGACGGGTGACGTCAGGGGTCTCCGATCTCACCGAATCTGAGAACGAGTTCGAGCGGAATCGCTGGGAGCGGCTGATCGAGACCTACGCGCCCGTGCGGGGGGAGGGGACCGGGGCCATCATCGCAGTGTCGGAGTTCTATCAGCTCCCCGACGAACTCGACGCCGAGATCGCCGCCGCCCAGCGAAGGAGCTGGCTGATCGTCGGCGGGGCGACAGCGGTGATGTATGCAGCCTTGGGGGGGCTGGTGGGACGGGCCGGCGGCACTATCGTCTTCCAGCAGAGGGCGCTCTCCCGGAGCGTCGATCGGCTGTCGGGGCTACTCGAGGAGAACGCCCGCTTGTCCGAGCGGGTGCGCAGGGCGGCGGCCCGCACCACCGCCCTCAACGAGCAGTTTCTGCGGCGAGTGTCGGCCGACCTCCACGACGGTCCCGCCCAGGACGTCGGGGTAGCGCTGCTGTGGCTCAGCCGTCTGCGAGAGATCACCAAGAGCACTGGTCCAACTCTCGAGCAGCTCGACCGCGTCCACGAAGCGCTCGAGCATGCATTAAGCGAGCTGCGGCGCGTCTCGGCAGGGTTGCGCATTCCAGAGATCGAAGGGATGTCGCTGACCCAGGTGATCGGACGAGTGGTACGTGACTACGAGCACCGAACCGACCGGGAGGTCGAGCTGAGAATCGGGGAGTTCCCGGAGGAAATTCCCCTCGCCATCCGGGTGGTGGCATATCGGGTGATTCAGGAATCCTTGATGAACGGGTTCCATCATGCCGGCGACGGACGTCAGTGGGTGGAAGCCTCGTGTGACGGCCATCAGGTGGTGTTCGAGGTGGGAGACGCCGGCTCGGGGTTCAACCCCGCAGCGGCAAGGAACGGGCGCTTGGGGCTCGCCGGCATGCGGGAACGGGTTGAAGTGCTGGGAGGCAGCTTCGAGGTGGTCAGCCGCCCCGGGGAGGGGACACGGATCGTGGCATGTTTGCCGCTCATGGCCGGAGGGGGATCATGATCCCGAGGATCGTGCGGGTGGTGGTGGCGGATGATCACCCCCTGTATCGCAAAGGGGTGGTGGACGCGTTGGGCGATGAGCCCGACATCGAGGTCGTAGGCGAAGCCGCCTCAGCGGACGAGGCCGTTAGCAAGTCGGCGGCTTTGACGCCGGACGTGGTGCTGCTGGACATCGCCATGCCCGGCGGCACCGGCATCGGTGCAGTGGGAGAGATCATCGCCCGGATCCCCAACTGTCGGGTGGTGATGCTCACGGTGTCCGAACAAGAGGACGACGTGCTTGCCGCCTTGCGGGCCGGCGCCCACGGCTACCTGCTCAAGGGGGTGTCGGCAGCGGAACTGGCCGCCGTGGTACGGCGGGTCGCCGCCGGGGAAGCCCATGTCTCGGCCCCACTGGCCACCCTGCTCCTCCGGGACCTGTCCCGCGGGCGGAGACCCGAGTTGGGAGATGACCTCACAGACCGGGAACGGGAGGTGCTCGCCCTGGTTGCCGATGGGCTCACCAACCGCGAGATCGGACAACAGCTCTACCTGTCCGAGAAGACGGTGAAACACCACATGACCAACGTCCTCGCCAAACTCCACGTCCGTAACCGGGTGGAGGCCGCCCTCCTCGCCTCCCGCCTCCGCACCGACCGACCTCCCAGAGCCCACCTGTAGCGGATCACCCTCAGTCCCGTGA
>CAYUKI010000054.1:8515-10379 GCA_964445235.1 uncultured Acidimicrobiia bacterium
GTGGTCATGTTTGCAGAGGTCGAAGGGCGGTTCGGGTTGACGTTCGTAGACCGATTCGCTGCTGAGCTAGCCGAGCTGTCCGCCCCCGTGGGCCTGGTGCAAGAACGAATGGCGGTGGTACATGCAACGCTATCCGGGCGACCGAGCTTGCGGGGTCGTCACCGCCGTCCGGCTCGATGCTTCCGACCCGGCCGCAGTACGTAGTTTCCTCAATCCGTTGGACGCTTGGTCGACTCGCGCACACACATGGTGGACCTCGGCGGGAACCAGGAGGTGGTGTGGGCCCAGCTCGAGCGCCATCACCGGGCGATGGCGGCCGGGGTGACGGTGATTCCCGACTGCGCCCAGGTGACGGGCACCGGTATCAACCTGATGGCCCACGTCGCCCACCGTCTGGATCCGGCCGACTCGGTGGTGCTCTACGACGGGGGACTACCCCAACACCCCTGGAACTACCGGCTCACCTTCAACATCGACGGGCTCACCAACGAGTAGGTCGGAGGCCCAGGTGGCCGCAATCACGGTGGCACCGCTGCTAAGGGTGTTGTGGCTCACTTTTCGCTGGTGGCAGGAGGGAGACACATCCGGGGGGGTGGTCGAACCCGGATCGACCGGGACCTCGGGAGTGATCATGATTCTTTTGAAGTCGTTGGTGGAAGCAATGGGTTGGCCCGAGGGCGACATCGGCTGGGTTGACATTCCCGCGTTGGAATCCGACCGGAAGGCTCGGGAGCCTTTTGAGACCCTGGTAGTTCAGGTCCGGCACCGTCAGACTGGCCGCGAGTACCCCGTCACCTCGGATCGGCCGAGGGGTTCAGATACGTCGAAGCCAGCCCCGCTCGAATAGGAGTTTGCCGGCGTGCCAACGACGGGAGGGTCGGCGGAGGACAATCTCCGGGACGGGTTCGGCGTAGAAGTCGCCCGCACCGAAGCCGGCCTTGCCGCCGCCGGTCTCGATGAAGCACTCGCCGTGCCCGTTGAACGAAGCCGGTTCGCCCTTACCGGTGATCGAACGAGAGATGTTGTGGGCGACCACTTCGGCTTGGCGTTCGGCGAACACTCCCGCCTTGGGGAGAGGCTTTCCCATCTTGAGGGGGATCCCGGTGACGTCGCCGATGGCGTACACCCCTGGGAATCGGGTCTCCAAAGTGTGGCGGTCTACCGGAACCCAGCCGGACTCATCCACCAGACCTGTATCGCCAACCACCCGCGGTGCCCGGTGTGGCGGTACATAGGCAAGGAGGTCGAAGGTCGTCGTCGTCCCGTTGGCAAAGGTGATGCGCTTTGTTATCCCGTCGACGGCGGACACCTGGTGCTCCGGGTGGTAGCCGATTCCCTTTCCTTCGACCATCTGACGCACCTGTGCCGACACCTCGGGGCCGGCGACGCCCATCGGGCCGGGCTCGGCGGCATACAGGTCGACCTCCGTCCTGTCACCGAAGCCACGTCGGCGGCAATGATCGAGGATCAGCATGGCGGCTTCATAAGGAGCGGCCGGGCATTTGTAAGCCGGTGCCGCCGTCAGAACCACAACGCGCCCTCCGTTGAAACCCGCCAGGGCGTCACGGAAGCTCTCCGCTCCCGACAGCGAGTAGAAGTTGTGCCCGGCTTCGGTCAGCCCGGGGATGATCTCAGGAGCCAGTTGGGCGCCGAGTGACACAACCAGGTGATCAGCCTCCACATCCCGGACGACGCCACCAATCCGAGGCAAGTTCGGGTCGTCTCCCAAGGGCTGCTCGACCACACGTACCCGGCGGGTGTCGGGGTCGATCCGGGAAACGTCGCCGTGGATGACTTCAATGCCCTTCCTGGTGAGACGGTCGAGCGGCCGCGATATTTTGCGGGAGGTCCGTTTTCCCGTCAT
>CAYUKI010000055.1:0-10353 GCA_964445235.1 uncultured Acidimicrobiia bacterium
CTGGGCGGGTCGGCGGCGCTGTTCTTGTTGCTCTCCGCTGAGTTCGTGGCCTGGGTCTTGGTGCTCGTCTACATCGGAGCGGTGATCGTTCTCTTCCTGTTCGGGATCATGATCACCAAGGCGCCCCTTGGTCGGGAGGCTTCGCTCGACAACGATCGGAAAGGTATCGCCGCGCTCACCTCCGGCGCCCTATTCGTCCTCTTGGCCTGGGCATCGCTCCTGGCGTTCGGCTCGCGAGAGATCCAGGCGGTGGGCGAGGGCACCTCGACGGCCCTGCTCGGTGAAGTACTTTTGACGCGGTTCGCCGTCCCCTTCGAAGTGGTTTCGTTTGTGTTGCTGGCGGCGCTGATCGGTGGGATCACTCTGGCGAGAAAGGATCTCACCCCCAAAGAAGAGGAAGAGGGGGGGGCGGTATGACACGGCGCTCGGGAAGCGGCCGATGATCCTCAACCAGTTCCTGATCCTGGCCGCCTTGCTCTTCTCCGTCGGTGTCTACGGGTTGTTGGTGCGTCGCAACGCCGTGATGGTGTTGCTGGCGGTCGAGTTGATGCTGGCGGGGGTCAACATCAACCTGATCGCCTTCGAAGCGACGATCCGGTCGGCGCTGGCGGTCGGTCAGATCTTCACCATCTTTGTCATCACCGTCTCCGCCGCCGAGGTCGGGATCGGGCTCTCGATCGTCCTGATGATTTTCCGGAACCGGTCGTCGGCCAACGTCGACGAGCTCAACCTCATGAAGTGGTAGCTCCTGCGCGTCCCTACCCACGGATCTGGTGGGTAAAGACGCGCAGGAGGTGCCACCCATGCGGTCTGCGCGTCCCTACCCACGGATCTGGTGGGTAAAGACGCGCAGGAGGTCTGGTTGATCCGGTGCGTGCGGATCTTTCGGCGCGGCGGCCAAGAATTGAATGATGCTCTCGGTGACGTGGTGAGGATGGCGTCGTACCGCGCGAGCGGAAAACCGCCGAAGCTCCCAGTGGACGTCGAAGAGCAGATTCTGACGTTCGAGGTCGTATTCGAGAGATGAGGCCGACGCGTGGGCGTCGAGGCCGTCGACCTCAATCGCCCTCCGGATCCAGGGCCAGGCGAAATCGACCACGGCCACCGTTCCGTCGGGGAGGGGGATCGGATACTGCCTGACTGGTTCGTCGATGCCGGCCTTGCGCATCCGATGGAGCAAGAGGGTCTCGGCGGGGCTTCCAGACGGGCGGCCCGGCCGTCGGGCGTCGAGCATTCGCGCGACGACGCCACGGCCCCGCACTCCCCACGTTCCCTGCTCGGCTAGACACTCGGCCATTCGGAGCGGTGTTGTGAGGCCACGCCGGACGGCGCTCTCATACGCCTGCTCGACGATGAGGGGAGGCAAGGCCCAGGCGGCGTCGAGGATGGTTCGCTCGGCCGAGGACACCGGTATCCCCTCCACCACCGCCGGCGGTATGGGCCTTCGAGTTCGGTGGACGATCACCCCCTCGGGCTTCGGCAGGCGGCCCACCGGAACCGTCAGCTCGAGAGGCGCCGACGATATACCTTCCATTCCCCACAGGACCAAGGCAGATCGATGGGAGGCCAACGCTGCCTCGCCAGCGGCGAGGGTGGCGGCTCGGAGCCGTCCGTGCCAGGAGAGAGGCGTGACGTCGATCAGATACACCCCGGGGTGTATCTGGGACCACTGGCCTCCCTGGAGTCGGGACGTGATGATGCGGTCGGTCCCACCCAGGGCAAGAACCGTGGCCCGGTCTGTCAGTCCATAGTTGAGCCTTGCGGCGTCGTTGACGAGTAGCTCGGTTTTGTTCATGGTGGAAACGTGCCACGCCGCCGTGACATGTTTTGAAGCGCGCTGGTTCAACCACGGTAGGTTAAGACGCGCAAGACCTTCCAGCCGTCGGGTCTGCGCGTCTCCACCCACCAAACCCGTGGGTAAATACGAGCAATACGCGGGTAGGCCCGCCGGAGGCGGGCCTACCTCATCGAGCGATCTAGTGCACCGGTCGGGTCTTACTTGCTCAGTTGGCCGCGCACGGCTCCGGCCGGGTGGACGGCGTTGTGGACGTTGACGTAATAGGCCCCCGGGTTTTGGCGGATGGCCTTGATCAGGTCGGGATCGACGTCCTCACAACCACTACTGGTGCCCGGTCCGGTCAGACCGACCAGCGGTACCACGACGGGTCCCGCCACATCGACTGGCGCTACGTGGATGTGGGCGGCGGTAGCGGTGACGATATTGGCGGTGGTCACCTTCCAACAGATAGTGCCCTGCCCCTGGTTGAGCCAGAGGTTGGCGGTCCCGCTGCCGTCAAGATCACCGTCGGGCACCTCCGCCAGCCCGGTGAGCGTGGCCTGGAGCGGCCGTCCGGCATGATTCGGCGGTGACGCCACGGATGGCGCTGCCAGCGCCGTCAGCAAACCAGTCGCCAGCCCTATCACTACGAGTCTTTTCACTACCCCTTCCTTTCTTCCCTCTCCGATGGGATAGGTTGCCAGACCGACACCGCTGTTACAACCCGAGGATGCCTGAGGCGGCGCCCCCGGAAAGCCCTCCCACTGGCCGCCGTGGTCCTCTCCCTATACTCGCCGACCGGTGTCCCCACTGCTCCTAGCCGCCCAAGAAGGTGCCCATGAGTTCGGCACCGGTGGCGTGCTCGCCGAGTGGGCCGGACTCATGCTGGTCCTCCCCTTTGTCGCCTTCTTGCTCATCATCTTCTTTGGCAAGCGACTGAAGGGCCAGGGGGCGGAGTTCGCCATTGGGGCGATGGCCATCATCTTCCTGCACGCTCTTGCCCTGTTCATAGCCAACGCCGGCGCCGGCATCGTCCACGAGGAGCATTTCCAGCTCGCCAGGATCGGGATTCTCCCCGGGGGCGAGGAGCTGGCCTTCGAGCTCGGATGGGTGGTGGACGGCCTCTCCATCATGATGTATCTGGTCGTTGCCACCATCTCGCTGCTCGTGTTCATCTACGCCGTCGGGTACATGAAGGGCGACGTTCGGGTCACCTTTTTCTTCGCCGCGCTGTCCCTCTTCGCCGGTTCGATGTTGGTGCTGGTGGGCGCTCCCAATCTGGTGCAGCTCATCATCGGTTGGGAGGGAGTCGGACTGGCCTCCTACCTCCTGATCGGCCACTACTGGGAAGACCAGGCCAACGTGGCGGCCGGCATGAAGGCCTTCTACGTGAACAAGGTGGCCGACATCGGCCTCATCCTGGGGACCATCATCGTTTCTCTCTCTGCGGGGTCGTTCCGTATCACCGAGATCCTCGAAAAGGCCGAGGAGGGAGCGCCTCGCCTATCGAGCGTGGCCCTGGTGGGCGGGTTGCTGTTGTTCTTCGGGGCAATGGGGAAGAGCGCCCAATTCCCCCTCCACGTCTGGCTTCCCGACGCCATGGCCGGCCCCACCCCGGTCTCGGCGCTCATGCACGCCGCCACCATGGTCACCGCCGGTGTCTATCTGGTGGCCCGGATGTTCCCGTTCTACGAAGGCATCGCCGACGAGGCGCGCGTTTGGGTACTGGCGATCGGTGCGGTGACCTTGCTCATCTCCGGTTTGCTGGCCTTGGTCCAGACCGACATCAAGCGGGTGCTTGCCTACTCGACGGTCAGTCAGCTCGGGTACATGACTGCCGCCCTGGGGGCAGGCGGGTACGCGGCCGGATTGTTCCATCTATGGACCCACGCCTTCTTCAAGGCCCTCTTGTTCCTCGGAGCCGGGTCGGTCATCCACGCCGTCCACTCCAACCACATGACCGACATGGGTGGCCTCCGCGGCGAGATGCCCATCACTTATCGGACCTTCGTCATCGGCTCTCTCGCCCTGGCCGGCATCCCCCCCCTGGCCGGCTTCTTCTCCAAGGACGAGATCCTCGCCACCTTCAACGAGCACGGCTACCGGGTGGTCCTCTGGATGGGGGTGCTCGGGGCCTTCATCACCGCCTTCTACATGACCCGCACCGTGTCCCTCACCTTCTTCGGCACCTACAAGGGCCACGGCCAACCCCACGAATCGCCGCCGGTCATGACCACGCCGTTGGTGATCCTGGCTGGCCTGGCGATCGTGGCCGGCTTCGTCAACATCCCCGGGGTTTTCACCGGCTTCCACACCTGGGTGGAGGCGCGCCTTCCGTTCCCCTTTGAACTGGCCCCGGAGGGCTTCGACCTGGCCGCCCTGATCCCTGGCCTCCTGGCCGGACTCTTGGGGATAACTGCCGGTTATTGGCTATTCGCCAAGGACGCCCCAACCCAAGCCCAGCGAGACCGCTTCCGCGTCCCTGCCCTCTATCCGTTGCTCGAGAACAAGTACTACCTCGACGACCTCTATATGAATGGGATCGTCAACCCCCTGAAGGGACCCCTGGCCAGGGCAGTGAACTGGACCAATACCTACGTGATCGACGGGATCATCAACGCCACCGGTGGTCTAACCGTCCTGCTGTCTCGGTTCGTCTACGGCGGGATCGACCAGCGGGGCATCGATGGCATCGTCCACGGTCTCGGCGCCCTCACCGACGCCTCCGGGAGTGCGGTGCGCCGCCTCCAGTCGGGAAGGGTTCAGCAGTACGCCGCCTCCTTCGTGGCCGGGGCGATCGTGCTGGTGGTCGGGCTCACCATCTACGTCAACAACACCTAGGAGAAACGCACATGGACTGGTTCGAGAACGGCGGGGCGCTCAGCCTGATCGTGTTCCTCCCGGTGATTGGGGCGATGGTGCTCTTGGCCATCCCCAAGGCCAACGAGACCGCCATCAAGGCTTGGGCCCTCTTCGTGTCGCTGGTCACTTTCATTGTCTCGGTGGGGGTTGTGGCCGCCTTCGACTTCGGAGACACTTCTCGTTTCCAGTTCGCCGTCGACCGGTCCTGGATTGCCGCCATCGGTGCCCGCTACCACGTCGGGGTCGACGGAATCAGCCTGCCGCTACTGGCGCTCTCGACCTTCCTGGTAGTGCTCTCCATCGTCTACTCGTGGAATCACTGGGACGAACCTCGCAATCCCAAGGGCTTCCTAGCCCTACTGCTGATCCTCGCCACCGGCATGAACGGGACCTTCGTAGCGCTCGACCTGGTCCTCTTCTTCATCTTTTTCGAGCTGGTGCTGCTCCCCATGTACTTCATGATCGGCATCTGGGGTGACAAGACCCCGCGCACGATCCCGGGTTTCTCCCGCCAGATCGAGACCCGGTTGTACGCGGCCATCAAGTTCTTCATCTTCACCCTGTTCGGTTCGGCCTTCATGCTGCTCGGATTCCTCGCCCTTTACTTCCGCTCCGGGCCGGCCAACGGCGGCACACGTACCTTCGACATCCCCACCTTGATCGATCTCGGCGCCCAAGGTGCCTTCACCGGACGCTTCGCGTGGCTCGTCTTCGGGGCGATGTTCCTCGGGTTTGCGGTAAAGGTGCCCATGTGGCCCTTCCACACCTGGCTGCCCGACGCCCACACCGCCGCCCCCACGGTCGGGTCGGTCCTGCTGGCGGCCATCCTCCTCAAGCTCGGCTCCTATGGGTTCGTGCGGATCTCCATCCCCATCCTCCCCGAGACCGCCAAGATCTGGGCGCCGGCCATCGCCATCCTGGCGGTGATCGGCATCATCTACGGCTCGCTCGCCTGCCTTGCCCAGACCGACATGAAACGTCTCATCGCCTTCTCCTCTGTCGGCCACATGGGTTTCGTCATGCTCGGGATCGCCACCCTGACCGACGTCGGGATCAACGCCGCCATCATCGGCATGGTGGCGCACGGCCTCATCACCGGGTTGCTCTTCTTCCTGGCCGGTTCGTTGAGCCATCGGTACCACACCCGGGAGATGGCCCGTCTGGGCGGCAACTTAAAGCTCATGCCGGTCTTGGGCGGCATCTTCGGTTTCACCGCCTTTGCCTCGCTGGGGTTACCGGGCTTGGCTGGGTTCTGGGGGGAGTTCATGGCGCTGCTCGGCTCCTACAACCCGCTTTCTGGGCTCTCGCTCGGGGTGTTCCGGACCTCGATGGTGCTCGGGGCGATCGGCACCGTGCTGACCGCCGGCTACATGCTCTGGATGCTGCAGAAGGTCAACCTGGGAGAACCCAAGGAGGAATGGGCCGGTCAGACTTTCCATGACGTCGATCGTTACGAGCTGATGGCGTGGGCGCCCCTCATCGTGTTGATCGTGGCGGTGGGCGTCTTCCCCCGTCTCGTCTTAGGAGCCACTACCGAAGCCGTGACTTCGTTGGTGGCGCGAGCGTTCGGAGCCTGAGCGGTGGAGATCGATTACCTGGCGCTGTCCCCGGAGCTGGCGGTGGCGGCCACTTTGGTGGGGGTGCTGGCTGTCGACTTGGCGGTCCCTCGCCGGCTCAAATTCCTGACCGCGGTGGTGGCGATCGTCGGAGTCTCCTTCGCCGCCTTGCCATTGGTGGTGATGGCCGTGCGAGGATTCGACCGGGTGCTGTTCTCGGGTTCTTTCGTGGTGGACGACTTTGCCCTCGTATTAAAGGGGCTCTTCATCGTCGGTGCCTACCTGGTTCTGTTGATGTCGGTCTCCTATATCGAAGGGGACCGCTACTACCAGGGTGAGTATTACTTCCTCATTCTCTCGTCATTGCTCGGTTCGCTGGTCATGGCTTCGGCGCGGGACTTAATCGTTCTCTTCGTCGGCTTGGAACTGGTGACCGGGCCCCTCTTCCTACTTACCGGATGGCGTAAGGGAGACGTGAAGTCGAACGAATCGTCGCTCAAGTTCTTCATCATCGGAGTGCTATCAACGGCCATCCTCCTGTACGGCATGTCGATGCTCTATGGCCTCACCGGCAGCGTCGACTTCGTCGACATCGCCGCGGCAGCGCCCTCGCTGGTACGAGAACCGGCCTTCGTGCTGGCCACGCTTTTCTGTTTCATCGGATTCGGCTTCAAGGTGTCGGCGGTGCCATTTCACTTCTGGGCACCCGACACCTACGAGGGAGCACCCACGCCGGTGACGGCTTATCTGTCCGTCAACTCCGCGGCGTCGGGTTTCGTCGGGATGCTGGTGCTGGCCTATCTGGCCCTACCGGGAGCCGCCCAGATCTGGGCGGCCGCCATTTGGGTGCTGTCCGCCCTGTCGATGACGGTGGGCAATTTGTCGGCGCTCCGCCAGTCCAACATAGTCCGCCTCCTCGCTTACTCGTCGATAGCGCAGGCCGGCTTCATGCTGGTGCCGTTTGCTGCCGCCGCGGTGGGCGGTACCGACCTCGGCGAGGCCTTCTCTGCCACGGTGGTCTACCTCGTGATCTACGCCTTGATGAACCTGGGCGCCTTCGCCGTGGTCATCGCGGCGATTAAGAAGACGGGAACCGGCGACCTGGACAGTTGGGCCGGTCTGGGGTCCTACGACGGTCGGTTGGGGGTCATGGCCTCCGTGTTCTTCCTTTCGCTGGCCGGACTCCCGCCGTTGGCGGGTTGGTTCGCCAAGTTCGTGATGTTCCGGTCCGTGATCGTGGCCGGGGGAGTGGCAACCGTGGTGCTGGCGGTCATCGCCGCCGTCAACGCCGTGATCGCCTTCTACTACTACGCCCGGGTGGTCAAGGCGGTGTGGTTTGACCCCGCACCTGCTGTCGCTCTTGGCGATCGGCATGCGAAAACCAGCGGTTCGCTAGTGCTCGCTATGACGATCGCCTTGGTGGTGACACTGATCGTGGGGGTCTTCCCGCAATTGTCGGCGGTATTCGGCGAAGCGACCCGGGTGGTGGTGGCGGGCGGCTGACGGTCACCCGGGAATCGCCTCACTCCTGCCCCTTGCCTTCCGGGCTTCCGTGCTGCTCGATCACTGTGTCTCCTCACCTGTTCTGTGCCCGCGGTGCGGAGCGAAATGTGAGAAGCCCCCAGACGGTGCACTAGATCTGACTATTGGAGCGGATCGCGTACCTCGAGGAAATGAAAACGATGGAAGTCGGTGTCACGGGTGAAGATGGAGCTAATCCCGTGTTCTCGCATCAGGGCGACCGTATGAGCATCGTGGTAGAGGTTCCCGGCCAGCAACGCCACTTCCTCCACTACCTCGGCCAACACCTCGAGATGACGCGGCGTCTCGGTCAGAATGTGGACGCTCGGCGAAGCCAGAACGGCTTCCACGAATGACAACGCCTCATTTGTCGCAAGTGGAGAGCGGAGCACCCGGCGGTGGGTGACCACCCGGAGGAACTCATACACGATTCCCCAGGTCAGATACCAGGGCGTCCGACCACGGCGCGATCCTTCCAGAAGAGACCGGCAAGGCTCATGCTCAGGAGCATCGGCGTCGGCGGCGTACACCAATACGTTGGCGTCGACGACAAACATCTAGCGATCTTGTTCCATCGTCGAGTAGAGGGCCTCCCGGTCGGAGACATCCACCAGGTAGCCGCCGCCCCGAAACATTGGCAGACCCGGAAGGTCCTTGACAGCGGGCCGATCATCTAGCAATCGGCGGATGGCGGCCTCAACCAGTTGAGACATCGTCTGGCCCGAGCGGGCCGCCTCGTTCCTGAGGCGGTCGACTACTCGATCGTCGAGGACAAATGTGGTCTTCAGCCGTACTACCATACAGGTTATATTGTTATACGGCAAGACTCGCCGTTCAAATATGACCCAGAGGATGCTCGTGGGCCGCAGGCCTCCATGGTCAAAGACGCTTGGACTCGCGTCGGTGGTGCTCAGCAGGGGTTTTAGTACCGCTGGCGCCCTCTGCTGCCCAGGTCGCCGATTCGACGGTTACCTCGGTGACGGTATCGGCGGAGGGGGTGGAGCCGGGCGAGGCGGCGGCCGGTCGGACACGTCAACCACAGGCTTAGAAAGATCGTGGATGCGTCTTAGGCTGGCGTAGGTCGCCGTCCACCGACTGTGCACTAGGTTCCTGGCCGTGCAGCGCCCTCCCTGGCCCGACTCTCCGCTCACCGCGACATTGGGCGAGGAGGACTGGATCTGGGACCGCCAGATCGAGACCGCCTCCGCAGAGCACGTCCTCGCCGCCTGCGACCAATCGTGGAACGACCAGGCCGCCCGGCTGCTGGCCCGATCGGCGTTCTATCGAGCCAAGTTCGAGGAGGCCGGGGTGCGGCTCGACTCCGTCAAAAGCGTCCTTGACCTGCCATTTCTCCCCACGACCACAAAAGAAGAGACGCGGCTATCTCAGGACCAACACCCACCGTATGGCGACTATCTAGGCGTCGACCCGGCTGAGGTGAAGCGGGTCTTCTCGACCAGCGGCTCGTCGGGGAGACCGAATCTCATCGCCCTCACTGTGCCTGACCTCGAAACCTGGAACCAGTTAGGGGCCCGGTCGTACTACGCGACCGGCGTCCGATCTCACCATTCGGTTCTCACTACCTTCGGGGCCGGTCCCTTCGTAGCGGGCAACACCCATCACGTTCTCGATGTCATCGGGTGTCGGCGGGTTCCGGTTGGCCCCGGGGACACCGAGCGGGTGATGAACGCGCTGCGGAGTGGCCTCGTCGATACATTGCTCGGCACGGCATCCTTCCCTCTCCATTTGGTGTCGGTCCTGGCGGAGCGGGGGATTGACGGTCCGGGCCTCGGTCTCCGTCACGTCGTCACGGGGGGGGAGCCGGGCGGCGGCATCCCGGCGGTGAGGCGTCGTATCGAGGAAGGTTTCGGTTGCACCGTGACCGAGATCGCTGGGATCGGTGATCTGGCCCCTTCGCTATTCGGGGAGTGCCCGATGCAAGGGGGCCTCCACTTCTGCGGCCAAGGGTTGATCTGGCCCGAACTCATCGACCTCACCACCGACCAGCCGGTCGCCTTCGAACCTGGTCGCCGCGGCGAGCTCCTTTTCACGGCCTTACGACGGGAGGCGATGGCCCTGGTCCGGTTCCGCAGTCGAGACATCGCCGAGGTGCAAGACGGTCCGTGTGAGTGCGGGCGGACGAGCTTTCGGATACGGATCGTCGGCCGGGTCGACGACATGTTCATCGTGCGGGGGGTGAATGTGTATCCGTCTGCCGTACAGGCGGTGGTGGCCGAATTCCAACCGGCCGTCACCGGCCGGGCTCGGATAGTTCTGCCGATCGGTGGCGGAGTGGGAGTGGAACCACCGGTGCCCGTCGAGGTGGAGGTACCCACCGACCGCGCGGTCCCCGATGGTCTGTCCGATCGCATCGCCGAGGCCATCCGGGCGGGGCTCCTCTTCCGGGCCTCGGTGACCCTGGTGCCCCACCGCCAGTTCGGGGAGGCCGGCTACAAAACCAAATTGTTGGTCCGGCGGTAGCCGGACGCTGGCCGGCGTCGTCGGCCCACAGTTGATCTGTGGGCCCTGGGTAGTACTGGGTACCACCCAGAACCCTGGGTTCAGACGGTCGGCTACTAGCCGGTGCGCAGGCGGCGGAATTCGTGTTCGATGAGGCCGTAGAGGGTGTGGTCCATC
>CAYUKI010000056.1:0-7486 GCA_964445235.1 uncultured Acidimicrobiia bacterium
GCGCCTGTACGGACCGTACCGGCTCCGTCACCCGGTGATACGCAAAGGATGGAAGGAGTGGGCCGACGATGGATTCCCCTCGCTTTCCGACGATCCCGGGTTGCGAACCCGGTTTCGCTTCGACGCTCGCGGCGACGACACATTTGTGCGGGTGTCCTGGGATGAGGCCGACGACTACGTGGCCAGGGGTCTGGAGGCGATCGCCCGCTCCTACTCCGGTGAAGACGGCCGCCGCCGTCTGATCGAGGCAGATGGTTATGAGCCGGAGATGCTGGAGTTCTGGGAGGGCTCGGGGGTGCGGACGATGAAGCTGGGGTCGTCACTTCCGCTTCATGGGGTGGCGGGGAAGTTCGGTCTCTTTCGCTTCGCCAACGTTCTGGCGCTGCTCGACGCCTATGTTCGAGGGGTCGGGCCTGACGAAGCGGTCGGTGCCCGTGACTGGTCTGAGTACACCTGGCGGGGCGACCAGGCCCCTGGTTTCCCATTTGTCCATGGCCTGCAGACCACCGAGGTCGACTTCAACGATCTCCGCCACTCCCGGCTCCTGATCCAGGTCGGCAAGAACCTGGTCGAGAACAAGATGCCCGAGAGCCACTGGTTCCACGAGATCATGGAGCGGGGCGGGAAGATCGTCTCGATCGTCCCCGAGTACGGACCTCAGTCCACTAAGTCGGACTACTGGATTCCGGTCCGCCCTGGCCTTTCGGACACCTCCATCTTCCTGTACCTGGCCAAGGAGTTGATCGACCGGGAGGCTTACGACCCGGAGTTCGTCATCCGGTTCACCGACCTACCTCTCCTTGTCCGCCTTGACACTCTG
Source organism: uncultured Acidimicrobiia bacterium (assembly GCA_964445235.1). Classification (GTDB taxonomy): domain Bacteria; phylum Actinomycetota; class Acidimicrobiia; order Spongiisociales; family ZC4RG35; genus CAYUKI01. The sequence continues at coordinate 821 of CAYUKI010000056.1, forward strand.
CAGCGGTTACGGGCCGACGAGGTTTTTGAAAGTCATGTACCTGGTCTTGACCCCGCCGGTCCTAGCTTCACCCTCCATGGCCTGACCCCCGACCAGTACGCCCGCATAGGCGACCGGGTCGTTCGGGATTCCTCGGGTGCCTTCCGAGCGATTACTCGGGAAGATATCGGCGAGCGCATGGTGGGGCGAGGGATCAACCCCACCCTCGACTGGAGGGGCACCGTGCGCCTCGCCGACGGCTCCGAGGTGGAGGCCGCCACCGCCTTCTCCCTGTATCGCGAACACCTGGCGGACTATGACCTCGACACCGTGATCGACATCACCGGCTCGCCCCGGGACCTGCTGACCCGCCTAGCCGACGACGTGGCCACGATCCGACCGATGTCCATCCACATCGGTGAGGGGGTGAACCACTACTTCCACGCCACCCTCCACAACCGGGCTACCTATCTGGTGGCGATGCTGACCGGCCAGATCGGCCATCCCGGGTCCGGGGTCAGCACCTGGGCCGGCAACTACAAAGGCGGCATCTTCCACGCCGCCCCCTGGTTCGGGCCCGGGGTCGGAGGCTATGTCAACGAGGATCCCTTCCGTCCTCTGATGGACGAGGACGCCACTTACGGCTTCGACGATCTCCACCACTACACCCACGGGGAGGAAGTCAGCTACTGGGGCTACGGCGACCGGCCCCTCGTCGTCGAAACTCCCGAGGATGGCCGCAGGGTCTTCACCGGCCGTAGCCACATGCCTACTCCTACCAAGGTCATTTGGTACAACAACGCCAACCTGATCAACCAGGCCAAATGGGCGTATCAGCTGGTCCATCGGGTCAACCCCAAGGTGGACCTCATTGTTGATCAGCAGATCGAATGGACCGGCTCGGCCGAGTTCGCCGATGTGATCCTCCCCGTCAATAGCTGGCTCGAGTTCGAGACCTTGGAGATGGGCGGCTCCTGCTCCAACCCCTTTCTCCAGATCTGGAAGGGCGGCATCCCTCCGCTGTACGACACCAGGGACGACATCGCGGTATTCGCCGGGGTGGCCCGTGCTCTTGCCTCCCGTACCGGCGACCACCGGTTCGCCGACTACTTCGCCTTTGCCGAACGCCCCGAGGTCTACCTCGACCGGGTGTTGAAGGGGTCGTTCACGACCGAGGGCTACACCGTGGCCGACATCATGGCCGGGAAGTACGGGGAGCCCGGGGGGGCGCTCATGCAATACCGCACCTATCCCCGCATCCCCTTCTGGGAGCAGGTGCGCGACAGCCTTCCCTTCTACACCGACACGGGCCGTCTCAACGCTTACTGCGACCTGCCCGAGGCGATCGAGTACGGGGAGAACTTGATCGTCCACCGGGAGGCGGTGGAGGCGACGCCCTACCTGCCGAACGTGATCGTTTCTACCAGTCCCTTCATCCGGCCTCGCGACTACGGGATTCCCGCCGAGGATATAGATGCCGACAGGCGCCAGGTCCGCAACATCAAGATGTCGTGGGCGGAGGTGAAGCGGACCACCAACCCGCTCTTCCAGCAGGGTTTCACCTTCACCTGCCTCACTCCCAAGTCGCGGCATTCGGTCCACTCCTCCTGGGCGGTTACTGACTGGAACTGGATTTGGAACTCCAACTTCGGTGACCCCTACCGAGAGGAAAAGCGTCTCCCGGGAGTGGGCGACGCCCAGCTGCACATGAACCCGGTCGATGCCAAGGTGCTGGGAATCGACAATGGGGACTGGGTGTGGGTGGACGCCAACCCGGCCGACCGCCCTTATGAGGGCGCCGCCCCCGACGACTCCTTCTATCAGGCGGCCCGCCTGATGGCGCGGGTTTCTTACAACCCGTCCTATCCCCCCAGGGTGACGATGCTCAAACACGCCTTCTACATGGCCACGCCCCGCACGGTCATCGCCCAGCAGACCCGCCCGGATGGGAGGGCGCTGGCCGAGACCGGTTATCAGGCCAGCTTCCGGCACGGCAGTCAGCAGTCGATCACCAGGGGCTGGGCCCCCCCGATGCATCAGACCGATTCGCTCTTCCACAAGAAGGCCGGCGGAATGGGGTTCGTCTTCGGGTTCGACGTCGACAACCACGCCATCAACACCGTCCCCAAGGAGACGCTGGTCAAGATCAGTCTCGCCGAGAAGGGCGGTCTCAACGGACAGGGAGTCTGGTCGGGTTCGACCCCCAACAGCCCGGGTAGCGAAGGCCGGACCATGCAGGACTACCTGGCCGGCCGTCTCGTGATCGTCAAGGGGCAGATCTCGTGAACGGCGAACACCCCAAGCCCCTCGAGTCGGACGACCCCTTCGCCCTGGTCGGGATCCGGTTCCCGATCAGCTCCCCGGTCGACGCCGATCAGGAACTCGCCCTATGCCTGGTCGAGGAGTTCGCCCTGGCCGGGTTCAGCGCCGCCGAGGTGGCCCGGCTGTTCGAGTCGCCCACCTACGGCGCCCCCCACGCGGTCTTGCGCCGACGGGGTCCCGATTTCGTGCGGTCGGTGATCGCAGGGGTCTACGGGAGCCGCCCATGACCATCGTCTACAACTGGCAGCTCGGGCGTGACATGCAGTACCGCTTCGAAGGTGGCGGCGCCCGCCGTCAGTTCGCCGCCGTCTTCAACATCAACCGCTGCATCGCCTGTCAAACCTGCACCATGGCGTGCAAGTCGACCTGGACCTTCTCCCCGGGCCAGGAGTTGATGTGGTGGAACAACGTCGAGACCAAGCCTTACGGCGGCTATCCCCGCCATTGGGATGTCAACACCCTCGAACTGCTAGAAAACGCCAACCCGGGAGGCCAGGTCTGGGATGCCACCACCGATCAACCGGTCCGGGCCCCCTACGGACAGTTCGGCGGAACCACCGTCTTTGAGGCGGCCCCGGTGGGCGAACAGGCCCTGGGCTATAGCCCCACCGAGGATGAGTGGAAGGGGCCCAATCGGTTCGAGGACCACGGCACCGGCTGGAAGGCGGAAGGCACCAGCCTCCCCGAGCACGCCGGCTGGTTCTTCTACCTGGCCCGCATCTGCAACCACTGCACCTACCCGGCTTGCCTGGCGGCCTGTCCTCGCAACGCCATCTACAAGCGTCCCGAGGACGGGATCGTGCTGGTCGATCAGCAGCGCTGCCGCGGCTACCGCAAGTGTGTCGAAGCCTGCCCCTACAAGAAGACGATGTACCGGCCCACCACCCGCACCAGCGAGAAGTGCATCGGCTGCTTCCCCCGGGTGGAAGGGTCCGACCCTCTCACCGGGGGGAAGCCGATGGAACCTCGCTGCATGGCTGCCTGCGTCGGCAAGATCCGGCTGCATGGACTGGTCGGGGTGGAGGCGGACGGCACCTGGACCCGGGATCCGGACCACCCTCTCTACTACCTGGTCCACGAGGAGCAGGTGGCCCTGCCGCTCTACCCCCAGTTCGGAACCCAGCCCAACATCTACTACATCCCTCCCCGCTGGGTGCCCCGTGATTATCTGCACCAGATGTTCGGACCCGGGGTCGACCGGGCCATCGACCGGTACACCCGCCCTTCCCGGCGGCTGCTGGCGGTGCTCCAGCTGTTCCGGGTCACCCAGCAGATCATCTTCTCGTTCGAAGTCGAAGAGGGCGAGAAGATGAGTGAGATCACGGTCGGGGGGGAGCCCTTCGAGATCTTCGATGACACCGCCATCGGCTACGACGAACACGGCCACGAGATCGTGCGGGTGTCGGTGGAGGAGCCGCTCTACGAACGTCCCGGGAAGATCAACTCGCTGTGAGGACTTCATGACCGTCACCCTCGCCCCAGAAGCCAGCCTGATCGAGGCAGCCGGCCGGGCGGTGCTCTACACCCTCTGCGCCCATGGCCTGGCCCTTCCCACCCGAGCCCGTTGGGAGCGGATCGAGCGCGAGCTGCTCCCGGCCGCCCTCGCCCTCGACGCCCCGGAACCGCTTCCGGACCTGATCCAGGCCCTGGCTGCGGCCGCTCCCCGCTCCAGTGACGATCTCGCCCCCGCCCATCTCCGCCTCTTCCCTCCCATCGCCTCCCAGGATGCTCCCGGATACGAGACCGCCTACAGGGGCGACGACCTCTTCCGCCAGGTCGGGCTGCTGGCCGACCTGGCCGGGTTCTATCGGGCCCACGGTGTCACCGCCGGAGGAGAGGAGAAGGAGCGGCCCGACCATATCGTGGCCGAGCTCGAGTTCTGCGGGGTCCTGGCCAGGAAGGAGTGGTACGCCCTCGAGCACCTGAGTCCCGATGAGGTGGAAGTGTGTCGCGAGACCAGGGTCGCCTTTCTACGCGATCACCTTGGTTGTTGGGCACCGGCCTTCGGTCGCCGGGTGGCGGCAGTGGCCGGGCACCCCTTCTATCGATCGTTGGGATCGTTGACCGCAGCGTGGATCGAAGCGGACCTCGACGCCAGCGGGGTGATCCCGGTCGAGAACGCCCAGGATCCGCTACCCCAGGAGCCACCCGACGATGGCGGGTGTGGCCCCTGCCCGGTCCAAGGAGGCGGACGGCGTTGACCCGACGGCGCCGCCTATACACCGCCATGCTGGTAGTGGTGATAGCCACCGTCCTCAGGGTGGCCGAGGCCAACCCGGCCGTTGCCCAGACGCCGGTGGTGGGTGCCTGGCGGGTGAATGAGGACCCCGGACTGGATGGCACCAGCCGGATGTGGCAATCGGTTCCGGCGATATGGGTGACGACCACTCCCCAACAGGTAACCCCCCCGATGGGAGGAGGGGAGGTGGCGCGCATCGCGGTGCGTGCTCTGCATTGGGACGGTCGCCTGTATGTCATGTTGGAGTGGGCGGACTCGACTCCCGATCTGGGCTCGGCTCGGCCCGAGGAGTACTCCGACGCGGTTGCGGTCCAGTTCCCGGCTGTGGCTGGCAGCGCCGTGCCCGCCATCTGCATGGGCCAGGCCGACCAGGGTGTCAATATCTGGCAGTGGCGAGCCGACAGCCAGCACGGGATACCGGACCAGCCGAGCTCGGGATACGTAGACCTCTATCCCTCCACCGACGAGCTCTACTACCCGGCGCGAGCGGCGGGCAACCCGATGGCGACCGTGACACAATCCGTTCAGAATCTGGTCGCCGGCGGGTTCGGCACGCTCACACCTGCCGACTCCCAGACCGTTACCGGAAATGGTGTGCACCAGAACGGGGCATGGATGGTGGTGATGAGGCGCGCCTTTACCGCTCCCGGCGACCTCCAACCGTCGTTCTCGGGGGACGGACCGATCGACACCGCCTTCGCCGTATGGGACGGAAGCCGCGGCCATCGCGACGGGATCAAGTCGGTGTCGGCGTTCGTCCAACTCCAAATCACCGACGAGGAGCCCGCTCAGGTCGTCGCCGATCGAATGACATGGGTTGTTGTTCGAATCTTTGGCCTGGTGATGGCGGCTGCCGCCGTTGGGTTGGCGCTGTGGCTGCGGCAGGTATGGAGATCGGGTGCCGACAAAGGGTGATCCACGGCTCCCGGTGAGGCTGGCCTGGTGGACGGCCTGGGCGGCGTTGACCGAACTGATCGTGCTCCGTATCACCACCCGGACCCTTATCCACATCCCAGGACTCGCCGCCTTCGAGGGTCCGATTCGAGCTGTCAGCGAGATCGGCCGTCTTGCCTACTACGTGACGGTCGTGCTCCTGATCGGGTTGCTGGTCAGGCTGGTTCCTGTCGGGATCCGAGCCGGCTCGGCGTGGTCGGCGCTGTCGCCGGTGGGCATGGCGATGCTGTTTCTGTCAGCGGCCGCCGGCCGGGTCGGGTTGATCGGCGGCACGGATCTGGGGTGGCTCACCCTGGTGGCAATCCTTGTCGTGGGGGCAGGGGTTGCCTCTACCGGCTGGCGGACGCTGCCTCTGCTGCTTCTCGTCGCGGCCACCTGGGCCACCGGCTTGGCCGCCACCCTCCAAGGCTCGGGGGGCGGCCTCTCGGGGGAAACCTACGGTGGTCTGTTGCGCTTCGGCGAAATAGTGGCGGTCGGCGGCTGTCTCCTACTCCCGATGGTGTTGGCCAAACCCCTGTCGAGGAGAGCGTGGATCGTGGGGCTGGGAACCGCCTTGGTTGTGACCGCCATGCTTACGGTGGCCTCACCCACCCTGACCATCCTCGTCCTTTGGTCGTTCGGTCTCCCGGCCAGCCTGCCAGCCATCGTTTACGGGCTCGCCGCCGGTTCTTTCAGTGCCGTACTCGTCGCCGCCATCCAGGACGGTCGGCGTGGACTGGCCGCTGGCTTGTTGCTCGCTCTCGCTGGGGGAGTGGGTCTCGTCAGCACCTATCAGACGGCTCTTCTGGTGGCAGGGCTCCACGCCGCCACACTGCACATCACTCTGCCCACACGACGAGTGCGGCCCTCTTCTCAGTCGGCATTGCCCGAGGAAAAGGAGGTCGCTTCGCTCCAACCACCGACCACACCGCACCGATTTGGACCACAGGGCAAAGGGCCCAACCAAATTGGGACTTTGTGCCCTAATTCGGGGAAGGTGTAGGTCCGTAGCCTGGCTGCCATGGCGGTTGTTCTCATTTATCCGGGCGATCCGCGCAATACCACATACCCTCGACGGATAACCATCGTCGCCCTATATGCGACACCGGCCTGACACGCGAAAAAGGCATGCTTACCACCAAAGATACCCTCCGCGCTCATCCCCACGGCCCTGCATCCTCTGCCACCCTCAC
>CAYUKI010000056.1:7496-10309 GCA_964445235.1 uncultured Acidimicrobiia bacterium
ACCTCAGTCAAAACATATCTGAGATGTCCCCGAACGACACGGACAGTATCGACCGTGAGCGATGGACCCTCAGCCTAGAGACAGAACAGACCACGGTGATTGATGCGGGCTCCGATCAGACCGGCACTGTGAATGATCGGTGAACGGCTTGCTCGTCTACTACTTCGTGCACCTCCAGGGTTCGCTCGCCGAGGTGGACGAAGCTCTCAGCCTCTCCTCGGGTGACATGTCGGTTTGGGCCCGGCTGGCTTATCGACATGGTGAAGAGCTTCGCGTGCGGATAGATCCGGGGGGGTTGGTTACCGGCGAAAGCCATCGAACTCGAAATCGGAGAGAAGGTCGCTCTCAAGAACTCAGTGATCTATCCGATCTCCTGGAAAGCCGCCGGCGGAGAAGCCCTCTTTCCAACAATGGAGGCCGACCTGGTTCTCGAGCCGCTCGGGGTAGAAGTGGTCAAGATGACCTTCCGGGGCTCCTACGACCCACCACTCGGAGCGGTCGGACGGGCGATCGACCGGGCCCTGTTGCACCGCCTTGCCGAAGTGAGCGTCAAGAATTTCCTCGACCAGTTGGCGAACGCCCTCCAGGCTGTTATGGCAAAGCTCCAACACGACAGACCGCCCCCCACGGTCGAACGATGAATCAGTCGAGCCGATGTTGATTCTCCTTCTTTGCGTGGCTTCCTCATGCCGCGTCGTCGTGTGATTTACGTGTGATTTACGGGACCAACCAGCAGCTTTGCCTATAGCTTCCATCGGGCTGAGGATGTCGCCAGCCTCGTTATCGTGGTCGGAATCGGCGGATTCGCCGCATTGACCCGCTGGGAGTCGGTCCGGCGGCTATTGGAACCGGGCTTGATCGATCACACTCCGCGGGTGATCGTCGCCGTGATCGGAGCTATTGGTGGCGAATTGGTAGCCAGGTATCGAATCCGGGTTGGGAGAGAGATTGGTTCCGAGGCGCTTGTCGCTGACGGGAGGTGTAACGAGTATGGCTTCATCCAGAAGCCTGGTCCGCGTTTGGTCCGCGCCAAGATGAGAATTGTTGCGTACTGGTCATCACCAGTGTGTAGTGAAAACCCCGGTCAGCACTGAACATTGCCACATTTGTGCTGGTAAGAGGCCTCGGCTGATTTTCCCTTACAAGGAAGAGGTCGGCGGTTCGAGCCCGTCAACGCCCACCAATAACGCTTGGCATTGTTCGTTGTCCGAGCCTCTAGGCCTTAGCTGTTGCTCCGCGGCTGGTCCGAGCCAAGGGTCCCGGCGATCGTCGATGTTCTGGTTGTCGTTCTTTCCTCACCAAGGAAGCGGTCGGCGGTTCGAGCCCGTCAACGCCCACGCTTAACTTCGACCGGCAACCACTCGGGTGGGCGGCGGTGATCAAATGGCAATAGGGGAAATGGTGCTGACCCCCTGGAACCGGACCAACGGGCTATGGCTATCGGAGCAACGGCAAATCGACCCCTGTGCCCGCTCCCTACGCACACGCCGACGGTCGATTCTGCTCCTCGCCGTGCCCCCCCAAGGCGAGGTAGTCATGCACGGGCGGTTTGTATACTCCGAGAGATGCGTGTGATAGACCGACACGCCGACATGATCGCGGCGCTGCGGTGGGCGGTCCTCGAAACGCCGGGCGTTACCGAGGTGGGGCAACGCGCCGCCGCTGAAGCCGGTGAGCCGACCGGCACGGCGACCGATGTCTACTTCGATAAGGTACGGAGAGACTCATATCGGATCGTCGACGCGGACATCGATGCGCTGCGCGCCACGGGTATGCGGGAGGATGCGATCTTCGAGTTGACGCTCGCCGTCGCGCTCGGCGAGGCGACCCGGCGGTTTGATCGGGCGATGGCGGCCGTGTCGCGGACCCGTGAGAAGCCGGACTGACGTTGCGCCTCGCCATCCTCGATCACGGCCATCGACTGCGCGCCCGGATTGCCATGCGCCTTATTCCGTTGGCGGTAGGTACCGAAATCAGCGACGTCGGCAAGACCAGCCTGTATCGGCCGGAGCTGTTCGGGCGGCCCTGGCTTGCGCTCCTGCGCGAGGTCATGCGCGGTCCATCGGATTGGTCGCCAGCCCAGCGCGAGCTGCTCGCGGCCTTCGTGTCGGGGCTCAATACCTGCCGCTTCTGTGTCGGGATCCACACTGGGACAGCCACGATCGGGCTCGGGACGCAGATCACGTCAGAGATGCTCGACGGGTGGCGGGACGCCAAGTTCGACTCGAACATCAAGGCGGCGTTCGGCTTGTTGGAATCCGTCGGGCACGACTCGGATGGTCCAGCTGATGCGGCGGTTGCCACCGCCCGAGCATCCGGGCTGTCGGAGTCGGCGATCATCGACGCGATCGCCGTGGCCTTCGTGTTCAACCTGATCAACCGACTCGCAGACGCGTTCGACTACTCGTGGGGCGACGAGGATGGACGTCTCGCCGCAGCCCGTGCGCTCCACCGGCTCGCCTACAAAGTCCCAAGCTTCCTCCTCGCATAGCTGCCATTCCCGGGCCATCCACGACTGCCTCACCTCGGGCCAGCACTCGGTTTCGTTAGCCCCCATGCACTTTGCGTCCGTAACGTATCCATCCACGGACCGGCCCGCGGATCGCCGCCCATAGGCAAGGGCAGGATTAGTCACTCCATTCGTTGTGGAATCGGCAATCGGTTTGCTCTCTGGGTCGAGCAAGACGTGCCGATAGCGGACACTCGGCGATTGGCGTGTTATCGGCCAGTATCAGTCGATCTGCACGGCAACCCCGCCCGCCGTGAGGTCCCTCCCGGAGGAGCGCGCGGCCGAGCTCGCGGCCCGAACGCTC
>CAYUKI010000057.1:0-10118 GCA_964445235.1 uncultured Acidimicrobiia bacterium
CCGGTGACAACGGAGAAGCCCTCCTCCAACAAGCCGACTCCCCCCCCCATCTCCTGGTCGAAGACCGTCGCCGAATGCCCCAAGCGACGGGCCAGCCGGGCGGCGGCGGCCCCTGAGACGGCTGCACCGAGAATCAGGACCCTCATTGCACGCCCTCCGGCACGAAGCCCGAGAGGAAATCGGCGTAGAACAAGCCGAGGCCCAGCGCTACGCCGATCCCCGCCAGGATCCAAAACCGAACCACGACGGTGGTCTCCGGCCATCCCAGCAGCTCGAAATGGTGATGGATGGGCGCCATGCGAAAGATCCGCCGACGTAGCAGTCGGAAGCTGGCTACCTGAAGGATCACCGACACCGTCTCGGCCACGTAGATCCCTCCGATCAGGAGCAACAAGAGGTGAGTGTTGGAAAGGAGGGCAAGGGCCGCCATCAAACCACCGATGGAGTGCGACCCGACGTCACCCATGAAGATCTTGGCAGGAGCGGCATTCCACCATAGGAACCCGAGCAGACCGCCGGTCATGGCAGCGGCCGCCGTGGCTAGCTCGAGCGGATCGAGCGCCGTATAGAACGAGCGATTGCGGAATTGCCAGAACGTGATGATGGTGTAGGCGCCGAAGACCAGGGTGGCCGAGCCGGCCGCCAGGCCATCGATCCCATCGGCGAGGTTGACCCCGTTGGCCGCCCCGGTCAGCATGAGTAGGACCCAGACCACGAACAACACACCGAGGTCGATGCCGAGGGGGCGGGCGAAGGAAAGCTCGGTCTTAACCCCCATCTCGCCGGCCGCCCAGGCAAATCCGGCCGCCACCACCAGCTGGCCGGCAAACTTGGCTCCCTTCCTCAACCCAAGGCTCCGCCGCCGGGTGAACTTGACAAAGTCGTCGAGGAATCCGATCAGCCCCATGCCGACCAGAGCGAGCATGGCGAGCAATCCCCCGCCCCGCAGCGGAATCAGCTGGAGGGTGAATCCGCCGATGGGGCTCCACACTCGAACATGGGCGAGAAGGTACGCGGCCAGCACCGCCCCCACGATCACCAGCCCGCCCATGGTGGGGGTGCCCTGCTTGTGATGGTGCCCGGTGACCTCCTCCTGAATGAACTGCCCGATCTGGCGGCGCCGCAGAAGGCCGATCAAATACGGGGTGGTGAAGATGGCCAATCCGAACGCCAGCGTGCCGGCCGCCAACATGCGAATCACGCTCGCACCTCCTGTCGGAGTGCCGTGAGCTCTTCGGAGGCCACCTGTCTGTCGTCGAAGGGAGTGACGACGCCTTCCCGCTCCTGACCTTGCTCGTGGCCTTTGCCGAGGATGAGTACGACGTCCCCCCCCCGCGCTTGGGCCAGGGCGGTACGAATCGCCTGGCGCCGGTCCGCTTGTATGACATGACGCGTCCCAGCGAGGATCCCCGCAACGACCTCGGAGATGATGGCGTCGGGGTCTTCGCTCCGCGGGTTGTCGGAGGTGATGACCGCCAGGTCCGCCCCCGACGTCGCCGTCCCCATGGAGCGCCGCTTGACCCGATCGCGGTCGCCGCCTGCGCCCACCACAATCATCACCCGGCCGGAGGTGGTCGCCCGCGCCGACCTCACCACCGCCATCATGGCTTGGGGGGTGTGTGCGTAGTCCACGATCACCGTGACCGGGTCGTCGCCGGAGACCACCTCCAGCCGTCCCGGAATGCCGCGCAGGTTCTGGAGACCCTCGGCGATGACGGTCCCGGGGATGCCCAAAGCCACCCCGCACCCGGCCGCCACCAGGGCATTTTCGACGTTGTGGTCGCCGCCGAGATTCAGCATCACCGGATACGTCCCGTCCGGCAGGCGCACCGCCAATTCCGAGGAGCGGAGTCCCACCGTCATCGAGCCGGCGCCCACCTCGGTCGAGCCCGAGCGGCTGACCCGGATGGTGGGGACCGCTATTTGAGCGGCAAGGCGCTCACCGGCCGGGTCGTCAACGAAGATGACCGCAAGTCCGGTGCGCTCGGATTGGAAAAGCGAGGCCTTGGCCGCCTCGTATGCCTCCATAGTCCCGTGGAGGTCGAGGTGGTCTTGGCTGAGGTTGGTGAAGGCCGCAACGCTGAACCAGGTGTGGTCGACCCGCCCCAAAGAAAGCGCATGCGATGACACCTCGGTGGCGACGGCCCGCGCCCCCGCCTCCACCATGGCGCGAAGCAGGCGCTGGAAGTCGCTCGCCTCCGGCGTGGTGTGGGGATTGACCATCGACCGACCCGCCACTCTCGTCTCGATGGTCCCGATCAAGCCGGTCGACCAACCCGCGGCCCGGCAGATCGACTCCACCAGGTAGGTCACGGTGGTCTTGCCGTTGGTTCCGGTCACGCCGACAAGGGAGATGTCCCGAGACGGGTGTCCATGCACCTCGGCAGCCAGCGCCGAAAGCGCAGCCCTGGTGTCACTGACCACCAGCTGTGGCGCAGCCGTGGCCAGCTGGTACTGCACACACACGGCCGGGCAGCCGGCGGCTACCGCCTGGTCCACGAAACGGTGCCCGTCGTGGCGGGAACCTGGGACGGCCACGAATATCGACCCCGGCGTGGCCGACCGGCTGTCGTGAATGACGTCGGCGATGGCCACCGAACCCAAACCTTCCGGACCCACCAACCGACCGCCGGCGAGCTCGGCCAGTCTGGCGAGTGTGACGCTCACGAGCCCACCTCGGCCGGCACGCCGAGATAATGCAGACCGGCCTCCATCACCGCCGCGAAGGCAGGGGCGGCCGCCAGGCTTCCCGTCCGAAACTCAAATGCTGGTGAGTCGACGACCACCGCCACGACCAGCTTTGGATCGTCGACCGGCGCCATGCCGACGAAACTCGCCACCGTAACGTCGGAGTAGCCGCCCGACGGATCGATCTTGTTGGCGGTACCGGTCTTTCCCCCCACTCGGTAACCGGGGATGGCGGCGTTGCCACCGGTCCCGTATTCGACGACGTTGCCGAGCAGCTGGCGCATCACCCAGGCGGTCTCCTCGCTGATCACTCGCCGGCTGGCCGGCCGTATCGGGTGGATGGCTCCGGACCCGTCGACCCGGGTGGAAACCAGATGCGGCTGCATCCACATGCCGTCGTTGGCCACCGCCCCATATGCCGCCGCCATCTGCAATGTGGTGACCGACACCGAGTAGCCGATCGCCGCCGAGGCTGAGCACGAGCCGCAGGTGGGATCGACGTTGATGGCTCCGGATGCCTCATACGGGTAATCGATGCCCGTCTTCTGGCCGAGACCAAAGCGCCTCAGGTAGTCCGGGAGCGTTCCGTCCGGCAGCCGTTGCTCGATGAGGATCGTCCCGACGTTCGAAGAGACCGTGAAGATGTCTCGCACCGTCATGTCCTGAGTGTCATGGTGTTCGAAGTCCCGGAAGCACCCGTATAGGTCGTCGTCCGGATCGTCGCAGGCGCCGTCCACTACCTCGTACCGATCCGAGACTCCTGGGATGACGTTCGCCGGAGACACCACGCCTTCCTCAAGAGCCGCTGCGACCGTGATTAGCTTCTGTGTCGAGCCTGGTTCGTATACGTCACGCACCGCGAAGTTGGAGAACTCGGATCCGTCCACTCCCTGCCGTTCCGCCGGGTCGAACAAGGGCACCACGGCCAGGGCGAGCACGTCACCGGTTTCCGGGTCGAGAACAACCAACGAGCAACGGCTACCGCCGGTAATTGCCAGTGTCTCTTCGCAGGCCGTCTCGGCGGCAAACTGTATCGAGAGGTCGAGTGTGGTGAGCAGGTCCTGGCCGGGCACTGCCGCCTCGAAGGACGAACGACCGTGAGGAATGACCCGACCCGAACGGTCCCGTTCCACCAAGAGCTGACCAGGCTGACCAGTTAGTAGCTCGTTGTAATAGAGCTCGATGCCCTCGATGCCGCGCCCATCGATACTGACGATGCCCGTCACCTGCGCGGCGACCGTGCCCATCGGGTAGACGCGCTTGGCTTCGGGGTGCATGTAGATGCCGGGGAGCCCGAGCAAGCGAACCCGCTCAGCAATTTCGAAGTCGACCTGGCGTTGGACGTAGACGAAGCCTTCGCCACTCTCAAGCCGGGCGAGGATCTCCTCGTAGTCCACCTGGAGAGCTGCGCCGAGCTGCTGGGCGGTGGCTACCTTCTCGTCGACGTCGGCCGGCACTGAATAGATGCTGTGGGCCTCGATGGTAAGCGCCAATGGGTCGCCATTCCGATCGAAGATACTGCCGCGCTGTGGCGGCAGTTCCTTCCGAAACAGCCGCTGGTCCAATCCGATCGCAGCGAACTCGGCGGCGCGGAACACCTGAATTTGAACCAACCGGACGGAGAGACCGACCCAGGCCCCGAGTATGACGACCGCCCCCAACACGAGGCGTCCGCTCGAAACGAACCGATCGCTGCCAGATCTGGATGACCGTCTCCGACCAGACCGGTGAGCAACAGGGCGACCCCCCGGTCGGGGGGGGATTCTCCCACCCCGGGGGGGGGAGGACCGTTCATTCGACCGTCGAGCAGGCGACGAGGTCCCCCGATGAATCCGAACGGCGGGGTCCCGGCGCCCTTCGCCGCGTTTCCCGGCGGGGTCCCGGCGCCCTTCGCCGCCCGACACGGAGTTAGCTCCGGCGCTGAAGCGGCGCGGTCGACGCCCTCCACCTGGAAAGGTGGCCAAGGACGCCGCTCACCCAGGCTCCAGCGCGGGGTCTGGCGATCAAGGCATACCGTCCAAAGAGGCGGCGGCGAGGCGGTCGATCCCGGCCCAGCGCGGGTCGGTCTTCGGCGCCTCCCGATCAATACGCTCTACAACTAGGTGGGTCCGCTGGTCGGGTGCAAGCATCCCCATCTCGACCGCCAGAGGGGCGATGCGGCTTGGGCTCTCCAGCGCGGCTATCTCCAGCCGGAGGCGCTGATTGAGGGAGGCATTTTCAGAGATGGTCCGTTCGACCTCAGCCAACTCGAAGGCGTTCCGATCGAGAGCCGTCCGGGTAAACACCAAACCGAGGAAAGACGTCACGGCCAGGACCGAAAACACCAGCCATGGTCCCATCACCGGCCGGCGTCGGTTGCCGACCAGGACCGCGAGAGCCGGACGCCGCTCGACGGTGCGGAGAGGTCGAACGGTCATGCCGCCCGCCCCACCTTCTCGGCAGCTCGCAGCCGAGCCGACCGGGAGCGGGGATTCGCGGCGATTTCGGCGGCGGAAGGACGAATGGGACGGCGGGTGAGGAGCCGCAACTCACTCACCTGGCCACACCCGCATACCGGTAGGTCGGCGGGGCACACACAACCGACCGCTCCGGCGACAAAGCGGCGTTTGACGATTCGGTCTTCGAGAGAGTGATAGGAGATCGCCACACACCGACCACCGGGCGCCAGCAATCCCAAGGCGGCCTCGAGGCCGGCGGAGATCGCTGCCAGCTCGTCGTTGGCGGCGATCCGGATGGCCTGGAAGGTACGCCGCGCTGGATGCCCGCCCTGCCGAGCCCGCACCGGCACCGCCGCAGCCACGACTTCGGCCAATTGTGTCGTGGTGGTGACCGGCCGCGCCGCCACGATGGCCGCCGCGATCCTCCCGGCGTGCGGATCCTCGCCGAATCGACGGATTAATTTGGACAACTCGGCGGCAGTCGACCGATTCACGATCTCGTGGGCGGTGCGCATCGCATCGGGGCCCATCCTCATGTCGAGCGGACCGGTCTGGTGATAGGAGAAACCTCGCTCGGCACTTTCGAGCTGATGACTGGAAACGCCGAAATCGAAAAGCACCCCGACCAGCTGGCCCCCCCCTTGGTCGGCCAGCACCTCCTCGATCTGGGTGAAGTTGGCGGTCACCACGGTCACCGGCCTTCCCTGGCGGGCGGCGGCAGGATCGCGATCGATGCCGATGATGCTGACCGTCTCATCCATCTCCTCCAACAACCGGGCGGTGTGACCGCCACCTCCGTACGTGGCGTCCACCACCACGCCTTCTCGCAATGGCCGGAACAGTTCTGCCACTTCCTCAACCAATGCAGGCCGGTGATACGAATCCATGCCTCACCGCACCGTCAGAGCCCGGAGAATTGGGCGGGTCCGGTCGCCCTTGGCCCATTGCCAGCCCCCCGGGCGCTGGCACCGAACTGGAAGCGGGCGGAGTGAGGGGCCTTCCAATTGGGTTCCGGGGGGCTGGCAATGATCCAGGGGAGGCTTCTTCGAGTCAGCGCTCCTCTCGATTGGCGAAACGTTCGTCGTGCTCCTGCAAGTAGGTCGTCCAGGCGTCTCGATCCCATATCTCGAGGTGGTCGCCCAGACCGATCACGCTCACGTCCTTCCGCAGACCCGCATACGCCCGCACCTTTTCGGGCACGATGACGCGGCCCTGCCGGTCAGGGACCTGTTGGATGGAACCGGCCAGGAAGACCCGCTTGTCGCCACGAGAGGCTGTGGCCATCATGGCCTCCGCCTTGGCGACGAAGGCTTCCCGAGGGAAGACGGCCGCACAGTGGTCTTCGCCCTTGGTGACGTAGACGCCAGCAGCGAGATGGTCGCGAAAACGGGCAGGCAACACGACCCGGTTCTTCTCGTCGAGAGTGTTGTCGTAGTCGCCGCTGAAGTTGATTTCGAACACGCCTCGTCCGCCATTTCGATCCTCCGGCGGTCAACCTAATCCCACTTCTCCCCACTGTCAACCACTTCGTCCCACTTTGTTCCCCCAGTGTTGAGATCAGTGCTTCAAGAGCGGTCAAGAGTGATCAAGCGTGCCCTGGGGTTGGAGGGTCAGGCAGTCTCGGCGAGCAGATACGGCCGCCAACTCGGGTCGAGATGGCTTCCAGCCGTGGCATAGATCCAGCCGTATCGATGAGGACGCTGCGGACGGCGAGTGAGAGACAGCCCCACCTCGACGGGGAGGCGGTCACCCTTGCGCAGGTTGCACCGCCGGCAGCACGCCACCACGTTCTCCCAGGTATGGTCTCCGCCTCGAGAGCGGGGTAGGACGTGGTCGAGGCTTTCGGCCGTCCCACCGCAGTACTGGCAGCGTTGTTCATCTCGCCCGAAGATGGCCCGCCGAGTAACCGGGATGACGCGCTCGTAGCTCACTCGCACGAAG
The DNA here is from genome assembly GCA_964445235.1 of uncultured Acidimicrobiia bacterium. GTDB lineage: Bacteria > Actinomycetota > Acidimicrobiia > Spongiisociales > ZC4RG35 > CAYUKI01. The sequence goes on from CAYUKI010000057.1 coordinate 7,068, forward strand.
TGGGTGAGCCGCACCACCGAAGGCACCGCGAATTCGCTGGCCTCCGAGTGCCAAACGTCGGGACGGGCGGCGATCACATGCGCCTTGCCGCGCAGCACCAGAACCACCGCCCGGCGTGAGTTCACGACGGCCAGTGGCTCGAAGGTAGCGTTGAGCACCAACGCAGCGACCACGAAACCCTTTCCCGGCCCGCCTGGCATATCGGCCTGGCCTAGCTCATCGGGTAAAGGCAGCCGTTCGCCTTCGCCCGTGCCGCCAGCCTACCAAAGGGGAGAGTTTGGGCTTGCCCGTCATTCCCGACCTATCCCACTCGAGAGCCGGGTTCACCCGCCGGCTCCCCGGGACCCGCGATTCGCGGGTTGACGCCTAACCTCGGCGCGGGGAGACTGACTCGCGATGAGGGTGGTGGGATACGTTCGGGAGGCCCCCGGTCGAGAGACCGGGGACACCGTTTTCAGTCAATCGGAGAAGATCCGGCGTTGGGTCCTGGCCAACGGCCACAGGCTGGTGGCCATGTGCCAAGACCCGCGCACCGAGCCGGCCACCCGCGACGGGTACGCCGCCATGCTCCGCCTGGTCGGCGAGGGCAACGTAGATGCCGTGGTCGTCCCCGCCCTGGCGGTCCTCTCCCCCGACATCATGAACCAAGAGGTCATGCTCTGGGACCTGCGGGGTCGCAAAGTGAAGGTCATCTCGGCCCACGAAGACGACCGGGAGCTGTTGGAGCCAACCACCGGGGATGCGGCCCGCAGCGTCGTGCGGGACCTGCTCAACAAACAGCGCGACTACCAGCTTCGCTTCACCGACCTTCCCGCCGCCACCGCGGTGGGAGCAGAGCCGGCAGAGCTGATGGTGGAGTTGCTGGAGTAGCTGGCTTGGGTGGAGTAGGTCGAGTAGGTGGAGTGGTTAAACCGGTCGCCGGCACTTAGCCGGTGACGGCCGCCAGCACCGCCCTGGCTACCGCAAGTTCCGAACCCACTCCCACAATCGCCGCCCCCACAGCCGCGGTGCCGTCGGCTTTCTCCAAAAGAACCGTGACCGCCCGGAATCCTCCGCCCGGATGTTCGGTCACCTCCAGCACCCTGGCCGGGGCCGTGTTCAGGGCCGCCAGTACCGCCTCGGCAATCGCATCATTGACCCCATCCCTGTTCGGTCGGGCGCGGCAGTGCGCCAGGCGGCCGTTCACCGAAACCACCACCGTCACCGCGTCGCTTCCCTCCCTCACCTCGACCCAGTCGACCCGGGCAAACCCGCCCGGCTCGGCGTGTTCGATCGGGGGGGGGGTGGACGGAGAGGGCCCGGGCGGAGAGGCCGGATCCTTGCGGGGAGGCACGAGCCGGGACCGCAGGCCCGACTCGGCCAGCACCTCCCTCACTCGTTCTCCCACCTGCTGATAGTTGGCACCCGTGTCGAGGCGGACCCTGACCGCCCCCGATACCAGGTCGAGCTCGATGTCGGATACTCCGGGTATGTCACGCAGCAGGGAGGCGAGATCGCTCATTGCCACCGCGACCACCGCCGCCGCCATTCGAGGAAGTCCATGAGGTCTTGTTCGACGAGGGGCGCTTCCGCTGTTCCATAGGCGGTGGCCAACCGCCAACCGAGCAATCTCCGATCGGGTACCGGAAGGAACGGAAAGAAAAGCCACCAGCGGCGTCGACGCATGGACCAGGCGGCGCCGAAAGCCGCTCCCCACAGGTGGGGACGGCGCGCCACCACTCCCCACGCGCCTCCGCCCAACATTTGTGTGCCTCCTACCCGCTCAGCAGCCCCCAGAGACAGGTTAACGGCCGCAGCCCCGGTGGGAAGCCCGCCATTGTCTCGGTGGTAGTCCGGGCGCGAGGACAGGTTGGCTCATCCAGCTTTTGCTTCAGCCGAGGTCACACTCGACAGGTTTAGGTATGACCAGCAGGAACCGAAATGGAGACGGTGGGCGGGGGTGGCCCGTGGCTTCTCCGGCTGACGAGTCGCCGCCGGTGGGGTGGGCTGGTGGGGTCGATGGTCATCCCCATCTGGTGGATGGCCACATGATGGTGCCACCAACACAAGGTGATCAGATTGTCGGGGTGGTGGTCGCCGCCCTGGGCCTTCAACCTGAGGTGATGTGGTTGGAGGCGGTGGCGGCTCGAACATCCTTCGATCGAGCACATCCCCTGGTCCCGCCACAAGACGTAGCTACGAATGGCCGGGGGGATGGACTCACTCGAATGGGTGATGGCGATCGGTCCGTTCTCCCCCTCGGTGTACACCACCCTGACCTTGCCTGCACAGAGGATCTCCGAAAGGGTGTTGGGTCCCACCCTCAGCCCAGAAGACGTGGTCACCCCGGCCTCACCATGGCTGGGGGCGGCCAGGGCGGAGTCGACGAAGACCTCGGCTATCACCACCGCCCGTCCCGACTCTCCCTGTTCGGAGCTCCCGGTCAGGGAGTCGGTGGCGATGGCGGTCAAGGCGTCGGCCAACAACTGACCCTGGGTCTGATCGGGAAGGTTTCCGAACCCTGCAGCCCCGAACCCTGCAGCCCCGAACCCTGCGGCCCGCTGACGGAGAGCCTTGTCGACGGTTTGACCGTCGACCCCGTGGAGGGATCCCCACAACCGGAACACCGACTCGTCCAGGTTGGGTTGAATGACTAAGAACCTCGAGTCGAAATCGGCCTGCTCGGCCAGGGAGGAAACCTCCCGCAACGATAAGACCAGACCGTAGAGCCGACCCAACGAATAGTGGGCGGCCGCTTCCGAAACCAACTCGGGGGAGGCGCCGGCCTTAGCCAGGCGGATGAGCAGGGAGGCGCGGTCCAAGCCCCACCGACCAGCCGCCATCGCCTCATCGACGGAAGGATCCTCGGCCCGAGCCACCGCCATCAAGCGGGCGGCGCTCTGATGGGAGAGGTCGAGATGGGAGGCGACCCAATCGGCCATCCCCCGATCCCCGTCCGCCAAATCGACCTGCAAGCGGTCGAGCGTGCGGAGGTCTTTGGCTTGCTCGCTCCGCAGTTGGGAGATTTCGGCTTCTCTGGCGAGCAGCCGACCCTCGACCGACGTGTCCTCA
>CAYUKI010000058.1:0-10103 GCA_964445235.1 uncultured Acidimicrobiia bacterium
CGCCACTTCGGCGAGCATCGGAGTGAACAGAAGGGAGTTGTCCTCGGTGATGATGGTGACCTGCGCTCGCCGACCGAGGGCCCGCGCCACCGCGGTCCCGGCGTACCCCCCCCCAATCACCACTATTCGAGGCGTCACCGGCTGAAATCTCCCGTCAGCGCCGCCGGCCGCGGCGGTAATGGGTGATCCAAGCCGCCAGGGCCTCCGCCCACAAGCCCAAGGACTGGTGTGACTCGGCTGCCTCACGAACGGCCCGGTCACTGGTTACGACCACCGCCATTCTCCCCCATCGGGAAGCAAGCTCTACGACCGCGTCGTCGGCGGATGGAACAAACTGCACCTCGACACCCCGCGGCGCGGGGTGCTTTCCGCTCGCCACCGCCGAGTCGTAGACGATCACCACCTTCCAGCGAGCCACCGCCGTCCGGCTCCATTGGGCTAGCGCCCCCGCCAGCACCGCGCGTGTGGCGGCGTTGGGGGTCGATCCTTCGCGCAATACGAACCCGACGTTGTACCCGTCCACAACCAGCAATCCACCTCGCTCCTGGCGGCTCAGCCACTCGAGGGACTCCGGCTGATCGGGTGCCGTTCCCTTGGGCAGGCGGCGGCGCTCCCGGGTGGCTCCGGCCACCGAGCCGGGCTGCGGCGTGACCGAGAGGGAGGTCATCAGGTCGTCGAGGAAGGCGGCGAGGGCAGCTGGGTCCCGACGGGCCCACGGCGAGGGAACGGTGGCGTGCTCACGTTCCGGCGGCGAAATGCGGCGAGAGGTCCGCAACTTCGTCACCACCTTCTTGCCGCGCTCGAGCTGGGCGGTGAGCGAGGCCACCTGACCCGCCAGGGCGTCACGTTCGGCGATGACCTCTCCCAAACGGCGGTCCGGGCGTTCCGGTTCCGGTTTGGAGGCCCGGGGAGGCTTGGTCGTCGCCGGGACTACCGGTCCGGGCCGGCGCCGAGCCGTCTTGAGCTTCTGCTTGGTGGCCTCCAATTCGGCGGTTACCTCGTCGAGCCGGCGTTGCAGGTCGGAGAGCCGCGTAGCCACATGCTGTTGGTCGGTGACCTCCAGCAGCGAGCTCATCTCTTCCTGCCATCCCTCCGGTCGGGCCAGGAACAGAGCGCTCGCCCGCCACGGTGGGGAGGCCGCCGACGACTCCGGCAGCTCCGCCAGGGCTGCCAGACGCAGCCATTCCTTGTCCTCCAATTCTGCCTGCAGCCGCCGGGCCAGAGGAGGGGCCAGATGCCGATCGGTCGTGGCTGCCACCTTCCGCAGCCCGCTCGGAACGGTCTCCATTCCCGCCAATGCCCGGCGGGCAGCGTCGAAGGCGGGGTGGAGCAGCTTCAGGTCCGGGGCCGGCACCCCCCCATCATGGCCCGGTTTCGTTGCTTGACTCAAGCGGCTCCAATTCGCGATACTCTTTGCCTACATGCCCGCAACCATCCTCCTGGTACTTAACTGACGCACACGCAGCCGCAAGCGTGTGCGTCCTTCCAACCCTCCGTGCCACGGGGGGTTTTTCATTAGCGCCCATCAGCCCAGAAAGGCCCAGCCCATGACCAAGATCACCGGCGCCCAAGCCCTCATCAAAGCCCTCGAATACGAGGGCGTGGAGGTGGCGTTCGGGGTCCCGGGAGGCGCCATCCTCCCTGCCTACGACCCGTTGCTGGACTCCCCTATCCGACACGTCCTCGCTCGCCACGAGCAGGGCGCCGGGCACATGGCTGAGGGTTATGCCTGGGCCACCGGCAAGGTGGGTGTCTGCATCGCCACCTCCGGCCCGGGTGCCACCAACTTGGTCACCCCCCTCGTCGACGCTCTGATCGACTCGGTGCCGATAGTGGCAATAACCGGCCAGGTGCCCACTTACGCAGTCGGCAACGACGCCTTCCAAGAGGCCTACACCACGGGGATCACCATGCCGGCCACCAAACACAACTATTTCGTCACCGATCCCCGCCAGATCCCCGATGTCATCCATGAGGCCTTCCACATCGCCTCGACCGGGCGGCCCGGACCGGTGCTGGTCGACCTTCCGAAGGACATCCTCAACCAGAGCCTCACCTGGTACGAGCCCAAGACGGTGAACCTTCCCGGCTACAAACCGACCGTGGACGGCCACCCCCGGCGCGTCAAAGAAGCGGTGGATCTGATCGCCCATGCCAAACGGCCGGTGTTGTATGTGGGAGGGGGAATCATCAAGGCAAACGCCTCCGCCGAGCTCCGCCGTTTTGCCGAACTGTCCGGGGCCCCCGTCACTACCACCCTGATGGGTCGGGGCGGCTTTCCCGACGACCACCCTCTCGCCCTGGGCATGCCCGGGATGCACGGCACCTACACCGCCATCACCGCTCTCCAGAAGGCCGACCTCCTCATCGCCCTAGGAGTCCGCTTCGACGACCGGGTCACCGGCAACGTCAAGGCCTTCGCACCCCACGCCAAGGTCATCCACGTCGACGTGGATCCGGCCGAGATCGGCAAGGTGCGAGCCGCCGACGTGCCCATCGTCGGTGATGCTCGCCGGGTGCTCGAACAGCTGATCGAAGCTTGGGCCGACCGCCCGGTCCCCGAACGCACCGCCTGGACGGACACGCTGCGCGGCTGGCAGCGCGATTACCCGCTCCGCTACGACCAGCAACCGGATGGGCCGATCAAGCCCCAGTACGTCATCGAAGAGCTGTACAGGCTGACGGGCGGCGATGCGACCATCGTCGCCGGGGTTGGACAGCATCAAATGTGGACATCTCAGTTCTGGAAGTTCACCAAGCCGCGCCGGTGGATCAACTCGGGAGGCCTGGGGACCATGGGCTTCGCCGTCCCCGCCGCCGTGGGAGCCAAGGCCGGCCGACCCGCCGACCTGGTCTTCGCCATCGATGGCGACGGCTGCTTCCAGATGACCATGCAGGAATTGATCACCGCCGCTACCGAGGGCATCAACGTCAAGGTGGCCGTCATCAACAACGGCGCCCACGGCATGGTGAAGCAGTGGCAGCGGCTCTTTTATGGAGGCCGCCTCTCGGCCAGTCTGCTCGGTAACAAGGTCGACTACGTCAAGCTGGCCGAAGGGATGGGTTGTGTGGGTCTGCGGGCCGAGACGCCTGACGAGGTGGCGCCCATCCTGGAGAAATCCCTCGCCATCGACGACCGCCCCGTGGTGGTGGAAATAGTGGTCGACGACATGGAGATGGTCTTCCCGATGGTCCCCGCCGGCGGGTCGAACGACGACGTGATCCTCGGCCCCGGCCAGACCGCCGGCGTCGAAGCAAGGGATAGTGACCTCCCATGAGCAAGCACACCTTGTCGGTGCTGGTGGAGGACAAGCCGGGCGTGCTGGCACGGATTTCCTCGCTGCTGGCACGCCGAGCGTTCAACATCCATTCCCTCGCCGTCGGGCCCAGCCACGAGGAGGGCATGTCCCGCATGACCGTCGTGGTGGACGCCCCCGAGCTCGAACAAGTGAAGAAGCAGCTTCACAAACTGATCAACGTCGTGAGGATCACCGAGATCGACCCGGATCTTGCCTTGGAGCGCGAGATCATGCTGGTGCGGGTCAATGCTCCTCCCGGAAAACGAGGAGAAGTGTTGGAGGTGGCAGCCATCTTCAAGGCGGTGGCCATCGACGTCGGCACCTCCTCCATCGCTTTTCAGATCTCAGGTGAGCCTGCCAAACTCAGCGACTTCCTCGACCTGGTGAGACCCTACGGTGTAGTCGACCTGGCCAAGTCGGGGAGGATTGCCCTTAGCCGTGATCAGAAGAACAAACCCAAGACGAAACTGAAAGCCTGATGGCCAACATCCTCTACGACCAAGACGCCGATCCGTCTGTCATTCGGGCGCGGAAGGTGGCCGTGATCGGCTACGGCAGCCAGGGCCATGCCCACGCCCTCAACCTCACCGAGTCGGGGGTGGACGTGCGGGTCGGCCTTCGCCCCGCTTCAACCAGCTCTGCCAAGGCTGAAGAGGCGGGCCTAACCGTCAAACCGGTGGCCGAGGCCGCCGCCGAGGCCGACGTTGTCATGATGCTCGTTCCCGACCAGCACATGGCCCCGCTCTATGAGCGTGAGGTCGCACCCTATATGAAGGCCGGGGAGGCCGTGATGTTCGCCCATGGCTTCAATATCCACTTCGGCGCAATAGAGCCGCCCGCCGATCTCGACGTGCTGATGGTGGCACCCAAGGGGCCGGGCCACCTGGTACGGCGTACCTACACGGAAGGTTCGGGAGTGCCCTGTCTCCTCGCCATTCACCAAGACGCCACCGGCCGCGCTCAACCGCTCGGGTTGTCGTACGCATGGGCCATCGGCGGCACCAGGGCCGGGGTGCTGAACACAACCTTCAAGGAGGAAACCGAGACCGACCTCTTCGGAGAGCAGGTGATCCTCTGCGGGGGCGTGTCCGCCTTGATAAAGGCGGCTTACGAGACCCTCGTAGAAGCCGGCTATCAGCCGGAGTCCGCCTACTTCGAGACCCTCCATGAGTTGAAGCTGATCGTCGACCTCCTCTACGAGGGCGGGCTCTCCTGGATGCGGTACTCGGTCTCCGACACCGCCGAGTACGGCGACTACACGCGGGGCGGACGTATCGTCACTCCGGAGACTCACCGGGCCATGCAGGAGATCCTCGCCGAGGTGCAGTCGGGAGCTTTCGCCACCGAATGGCTGGCCGAGGCCCGGGGGGGGGCGGTCAACCTCCTGGCGAGAAGAGCGGCGGAGCGTCATCACCCGATCGAAGAGGTGGGCGCTCGCCTGCGCCAGATGATGCCTTTCCTCGCGCCGAAGGAGCCCCCGAAGTGATGCTCGGCGGTTATCCAGAGCAACCATGACCGACCGCCTCATCCTCTTCGACACCACCCTGCGAGACGGGGAGCAAGCCCCCGGCATCGCCCTGACCCCCGATGAAAAGGTGGCCATCGCCCACCAGCTCGCCAAGCTGGCCGTGGACGTGCTCGAGGCCGGCTTCGCCGCCTCCTCTCCTGGCGACTTCGAGGCCGTGTCGCGCATCGCCCGAGACGTCAAAGGTCCGGTAATCGCTTCGCTGGCCAGGGCCCATCCCGACGACATCGATCGCGCTTGGGAGGCCGTCCGGCCGGCCCAGAAGAACCGGATACACGTCTTCATGTCCACGTCCGCCATCCATATGGAGAAGATGCTGCGCATGACTCCCGACGAGGTCTTGAGAGCTTCCGTGGAGGGGGTGAGGCGGGCCCGTAGCTACACCGAAGACGTCGAGTTCTCCCCCCAAGACGCCACCAGGTCGGATCCCGACTTCTTGATCGCCGTCTGCCGGGCGGCCGTGGGGGCGGGAGCCACCACCGTGAACATCCCTGACACGGTCGGGTACGCGACCCCGGTCGATTTCGTGGCACTGCTCAAGCGGGTCTACGCCGAAGTGCGAGGCAACCGCGAAGACGTAATCATCTCGGTGCATTGTCACAACGACCTCGGACTGGCGGTGGCCAACTCGCTCTCGGCCATCGGTGCCGGGGCCCGCCAGATCGAGGGTGCCATCAACGGCATCGGTGAGCGAGCCGGTAACACCTCAATCGAGGAGATCATCATGGCCGTCAAGACCCGGCAAGACGCCTTCGGGGTGGAGATCGGCGCCGACACCACCCAATTGTTCGAGACGTCGCGCCTCGTCTCCCGGCTCACCGGCTACCCGGTGCAATACAACAAGGCGGTGGTGGGCCGCAATGCCTTCGCCCATGAGTCGGGGATCCACCAACACGGAGTGCTCCGGGCCAAGGAGACCTACGAGATCATGGACGCGGCGGCGGTCGGCCAGCAGGCTGCCCAGATCGTCCTCGGCAAGCACTCCGGCCGGGCCGGATTCTCCGACGCCCTGGCCAAGCTGGGCCTCTTGCTCGAGGACGACCAGTTCGACCGGGCTTTCGCCAAGTTCAAACAACTCGCCGACCGTAAGGTACAAATCGGCGAAGAGGAATTGCGGGCCATCGCCGAGGACGAGACCGTGCACGCCGCCGCCACCATGACGCTTCTGAGCCTTCACGTCACCGGCGGCAACGACGTCACCCCCCGGGCCACTGTCCGCATCAGTAAGGGCGGGGCGGTGAAGGACTACGAGGGAGAAGGCGACGGCATGGTGCACGCCTCGTTCGCCGCCATCCGCAAGGCCTGCGGCGTCGACGCTCGCCTGGTCGACTACCGAGTGGTGCCGGTGACCTCGGGCGCCGACGCCATGGCCGAAGTGAACGTTGTGGTGCGCATCGGGGACCACACCTTCAGCGGCCGGGCCGTCAACACCGACGTGGTGGAGGGCTCAGCAGAAGCGTTCGTCGATGCCCTCAACAAGGCGGAGAATCGACCCGGATGAGGTGCGTCCGGTAATCTCCGCCGTCTCAGCCCGGGAGAATCGAGAATCAGTACCGCCGCCGGTTTGGTGGCCCTCGCTGCGTTGTTGGTCGCCAACGGCTTCTTCGTGGCGGGCGAATTCGGGCTTGTGGCCATCGACCGCAACCGGTTGGAGAGCCTGCGAGCCAAAGGAGACCGGCGGGCAGGAATGGTGGCGGAGGCAGTCCGCGATCTGACCTTTCACCTCTCGGGCGCCCAACTAGGGGTCACCACCAGCTCGCTGCTGATTGGCTTCGTCGCCGAACCGAGCCTCGCCAGGCTCCTCGAACCGGGCCTCGGCAGACTCTCGTTCCTACCCGAGCAGTCGCTGCCGGCCATCAGCGTCGGGGTGGCCCTTGGTATCGCCACCGCCCTCCAGATGGTGATGAGCGAGCTGGTACCAAAAAACCTGGCGATCGCCCGGCCGCTGGCCGCCGCGACGTTGGCGGGGCTGCCGATGATTTGGCTCAACCGCCTCATCAAACCCGTCATCCTCACCTTGAACGGGCTGGCCACCCGGGCGGTCCGGTTGTTCGGAATCGAACCGCGCCGAGAGCTGGTCGGGGTGCGATCGATCGAAGACCTCGAACGGGTGATCAAGGCATCGAGCCAGGATGGCGACCTGGACGATTCCGAAGTTGCCCTCCTCACCAGATCCATTGCCTTCGCCGAGAAGACCGCCGCCGACGCCATGGTGCCCCGGGTAGACATCGTCGGGTTGAGAATGCAGGAGACGGTCGAAGACCTCCGCCGGGCAGCCCTTAACACGGGTCATTCGCGATTCCCGATCTTCGCCGAGAGCATCGATGAGATCGTCGGGTTCGTCCACGTGAAGGACACGTTTCGAGTGCCGGTGTCGGATCGGAAGACGACCACCCTCTCCACCCTTACCTCACCGGTGGTGGTGGTACCGGAGAGCCAGTCGCTCGACACGGTCCTCGTCGACCTCCAGTCCAGGGGCAGAGCGATGGCACTGGTCGTGGACGAGTACGGCGGCACCGCCGGGCTCCTCACCATCGAAGACCTGCTCGAAGAGATCATCGGCGAGATCGAGGACGAACACGACTCACTTGTTCCCCCCCCCACTGGTGAGGCTCTCGGAACCATCCTCGACGGCTCCGCCCGTCGCCACGAGGTGGAGGAGTCCATCGGGTTCGCCTGGCCGGAGGGTCGTTACGAGACGCTGGGTGGCTTCCTCGTGGCCACCCTGGGCAGGTTTCCGGCGACCGGAGAAGTGGTCAACGTGGGTGAGGAAGCATTTGAGATCGTCTCCATGCACGGCCACCGCGTGGAGACCGTCCGCGCCCGCAAGAGGGATCAACGGTGAGCCCAGGCCTGCTCGCCTGGGTGGTCGTCCTCCTCGTCGTCAACGGACTGTTCGTGGGGAGCGAGTTTGCTTTCACGGCCTCCCGCCGAGACCGCATCGAGGAGCTCGCGAAGCACGGCAATCAGCGGGCGCGGTGGGCGCTGGCCTCGATGCAAGAGTTGTCGGTCACCCTGGCCAGCGCCCAGCTCGGTATAACCATGGCCTCCCTCGGTCTAGGCTTCGCCGCCGAACCAGCGGTGGGAGCCATCATCGAGCGAGGTCTCGCCTTGGCCCCACTCCCCTCTGGGCTCCGCAACGGGTTAGCCCTGGGGATCGCCTTGCTGATCGTGGTCATCGCCCACAACATCGTGGGCGAGCTAATCCCCAAGAACCTGGCCATCTCGGCCCCCGAGAAGGTGGCCCTGGCGGTGGCGGGCCCGTTCCGCCTCTACACGACCGCCTTCCGACCGCTGGTCTGGCTGTTGAGCAGCGTCTCCAATCTGATCCTGGCCCTCTTCGGGGTGCGACCCCGCAACGAGCTAGAGGTAGCCCACACGGCCGACGACATCGCCGTCATGATCTCGGCCGGCCGCCACGAGGGCTACCTCGAGGAACTGGCCCACCGCATGCTGTCCGGGGCCATCCTCTTCACCGAGCGGGACGCCAGCGAGGTCATGGTCTCCCGGACCGAGGTCGTCACCGTCCCGGCGACAGTGAGCCCGGCCGAGCTGGAACAGACCGTGGTGAGAACCGGCCACTCGCGGTTGCCCGTGACCGGTCCGGGAGGCATCGACGACGTGCTCGGCTATGTCCACATCAAGGATCTGCTGGGGATCCCAGACGAGGAGCGGTCTCAACCTATCCCGCACCACTTAATCCGCCAACCTGTGGTGGTTCCGGAAACGAGCGCGGCCGAGTCGGTATTGAAGGAAATGCAGCGGCGCCGCAACCACCTGGCGCTCGTGATCGACGAACACGGCGGAACCGCCGGCATCGTGACCATGGAGGACATCGTCGAAGAGTTGGTCGGGGAGATCCGTGACGAATACGACCGCGAGGAGCTGGGGGTGAGACGGGTGGGAATGAGGCGTTATCTGGTGCCGGGAACGTTGCGAGCCGACCAGTTGATCGAGCCCCTCGGCCTCCGAATTCCGGAAGGCGACTTCGAAACGGTCGGGGGCTTCGTCATGGACCGCCTTGCCCGAGTTCCGAAGCGCGGCGACACGGTGGTCCAAGACGACTGGGTCATCCGGGTCCGCCGAATGGAGCGACGCCGGGTCGCCGAGGTCGAAATCGAACGCCGGGCCGGTTGACCCCTTCCCTACGTCTGGAGACCGGCCAACCCGACCTTCGGCGGGGACTTGCAGCCCTTCCGCGGTCGGAAAGCAGCTGACGCGTAAGCTGACTCGATGTCAGGCAAGTACCGGCTGGCCGTGATCGGCGGTGATGGGGTCGGACCAGAAGTGACGACCGAGGCCCTCAAGGTGGTCGGCGTCGCCGCGGAACGGTATGGCTTCTCTTACACCACCACCGACTACGACCTGGGGGGGCGTCGTTACCTGAGCTCCGGCGAGGTCCTTCCCGAGCAGGTCGAGTCCGAACTTGCCGAACACGACGCCATCCTCCTCGGTGCGGTTGGCACCCCTGAGGTGCCACCCGGGGTGTTGGAACGAGGTCTGTTGCTCAAGCTCCGTTTCGATTTCGACCTGTACGTGAACCTCCGGCCGGTCAAGCTCTATCCGGGGGTGCCCTCACCGATCGCCGGACTCACTCCGGACCGCTGCGACCTGGTGGTGGTCCGTGAGAACACCGAAGGGCCATATGTCGGCGCCGGAGGAGTCCTGCGTAGGGGAACTCCTCACGAGGTGGCCACCCAGGAATCGTTCAACACCCGGCTGGGGGTCGAACGGGTCATCCGTTTCGCCTACGACCTGGCAATGGCGCGACGCAAAAAGCTGACCCTCTGTCACAAAACCAACGTCCTCACTCACGCCGGCGACCTGTGGATGAGGGCGGCCATGGAGGTGGGCGAGGAGTACCCGGCCGTGGTCTTCGACTACGTGCACGTCGACGCCTGCTGTCTCTACCTCGTCAACTCGCCGGAACGCTTCGACGTCATCGTCACCGACAACCTCTTTGGCGACATCATCACCGACCTGGGAGCCGCCGTCCAGGGCGGTCTGGGTTTAGCCGCCAGCGCCAATCTCGACCCGAGCCGCCGGCATCCCTCGATTTTCGAACCGGTCCACGGGTCGGCCCCCGACCTGGCCGGCAAGGGTTGGGCCAACCCGGTGGCGGCGGTGTTGTCGGCGGCCATGTGTCTCGCCCACCTCGGCGAAGGGGCGGCGGCCGCCGCCGTTGAGACCGCAGCCGTCTCGGTTTTACCCGAGCTCAAGGCGATGGGCGGGCCGGACATGGGCGCCAGCACCGCCGAGATCGGCGACCGCATCGCCGC
>CAYUKI010000059.1:0-10059 GCA_964445235.1 uncultured Acidimicrobiia bacterium
TCGACATACCGCTCCACTACAAGGACGCCGCCTTCGTCCGCAGCCATTTCGACGCCATCGAGCTCCGCATCGTCGATGCCCCCGCCGATGAGGAGATCGTGCTGGCCGTGGCTGTCACGGATGGCGGTAGGCCCCATCCTCGGGTCGGCGGGCTCCGGGTCGAGGAGATCGTCGGGGAGGACGGGCTCCGTTGAGCAACGTTGTCATCCGCAATATCGGCGTCATCGTCACCGGTGACATCGCCCGACCGATGACCAAGGGAGACATGATCGTCGCTCGGGATGGCATGATCGTTTACGTCGGTCCCGAGTCGGGGGCCGACACCGACGGTATCCGCCAAGCGATCGATGCCGCCGGAGCCACGGTCTTGCCAGGGCTATGTGACAACCACGTCCATCCGGTGATCGGCGATTACACCCCCCGGCAGCGCCAATCCGACTTCATCGACTCCAGCCTCCATGGCGGAGTGACAACGATGATCTCGGCGGGTGAGCCCCATACCCCTGGCCGGCCAACTGATCCGGCGGGAGTCAAGGCATTGACCATCCTCGCTCACAAGTCCTTCGCCAAGCTGCGGCCGTCAGGGGTCAAGGTCCATGCCGGAGCGGTGATGCTCGAACCAGGTTTGACCGAGGCCGACTTCACTGAGATGGCCGCCGCCGGAGTCAGGTTGGTGGCGGAGATCGGGATCTCCGGAGTCAAGGACCCCGACGAGGCGGCCACTATGACTCGCTGGGCCCAGGCCAGGGGGATGCGAGTGATGGTCCACACCGGAGGCGCATCCATCCCCGGAAGCGGGGTGATCGGGGCCGACTTCGTGGTCAAGGTGCGGCCTGATGTGGCCGGTCATACCAACGGCGGGCCCACCGCTCTGCCCCTATCCGACGTCGAACGGATTCTTGAGGAGACCTCCGCCATGATCGAGGTCGTTCACAATGGCAACGTCAAGGCAGCAGGCGCGGTGGCTCGCCTGGCCGCCGACAGAGGCGAGCTTCATCGTGTTGTGATCGGTACCGACAGCCCAGCCGGGTCGGGCGTGCAGCCACTGGGGATCCTCAGGGTGATGTCCTGGGTGGCCTCTCTGGGTGATGTCCCGCCCGAGGCAGCGGTGGCCATGGCCAGCGGCAACATCGCCAAACTCCACGGCCTCAACACCGGCGTGATCGAAGTGGGAAGGGAGGCCGACCTGGTGGTGGTGGATGCCCCTCTCGGCTCTCAGGCCGGCGACGCCCTCGGAGCGTTGGCAATCGGCGACACCCTGGCGGTGGCGACAGCCATCATCGACGGAACGTGGCGATTCACCAAGAGCCGCAACACTCCGCCACCCACCCGCCCGATCACGTTCGCGAGCTGATGACGAGCACGATCGCCACTCCCACCGAGTTCTCCGAGTATCGGGTGACCCGCCAACTCGCCTTCGATCCGGCCAACACCGCGGTCTTGGTGATCGACATGCTCAACGACTTTCTCGCCCCGGAGGGGGCGATGCCGCTGCCCGCAGGGCAGCGTCTGTACGACCCGATCCGCCGTCTGCTCGCCGCCGCCCGTGAGAACGGCGCCAGAGTGATCTGGGTATGCGATCAACATCCTCCGCTGGACCGCGAGTTCGAAAAGAGGTCGGTCCATTGCCTCAAGGGGAGCTGGGGCGCAGAGATCGTGGCCGACCTGGAACCAGCCACCGACGAGTACCGGGTCCCCAAGCGGCGCTATTCCGGCTTCTACGAAACCGACCTCGATCTTCGCCTCCGCGAGCTCGGAATCGAACACCTCATCCTCACCGGCGTGGTCACCAACATCTGCGTCCGATCCACCGCCCACGATGCGTTCTTTCGCGGCTACGACGTCATCGTCCCTGTGGAATGCGTGGCGGCCACGTCCGAGCGCGAGCAGCAGTCGAGTCTCTACGACCTGGACACCCACTACGGAACTGTGGCCGGCCTGGAGGAAGTCCTGGCCATCTTTGGAAGTGCGAGGGAAAACATGACTATGGGAGGAAGAACATGAGAAGAACGAGTCTGATAATCGTCGGCCTAGTGCTAGCGCTGGTCCCGACGGCCTGTCAAGGCGCCGCCGAAACCAGTGGCCCGATCAAGATCGGCATCATCGCCGACCTGACCGGCCCTTTCACCACCTACGGCACCAGCCTCTCGAGAAGCGCTCAGCTGGCGATCAACGAGGTCAACGCCGCAGGCGGGATCGACGGCCGTCAGGTCGAGGTGATCATCGAGGACATCCAGACCGACGTCGCCGCCACCGTCGACAAGGCCCGCAAACTCGTGCAAAGCGACAACGTCGACCTGGTGATGGGCCCGATCGGCTCCGACGCCAACGACGCTGCCTACGCCGAGGTGGTTGAGAGCGGCGGCAAGCTGCTCTTCTACACCGAGACATACGAGGGTGGGAAGTGCAACAACCTCTATTTCTCCTTCGGGGCGGTTCCCGCCCAGCAGATCAGGCCGCTTATCCCGATCCTTCAGGACGCCTACGGACCCAACGCCATGCTCTTTGGAGCCGACTATGTATGGCCAAGGCGCAGCTTCGAGATCGCCAAGCCAATCATCGCCGAGAACGGTGGCGCCGTCGTATCCGAGCTATACCTGCCCCTCATCGCCGATGACTTCAGCGAACTCGTCCAAGAGGTCCGCGACAACCAGCCCGATTACATCTTCTCGCTCTATCCGGCGGTGTGGGGTGCTGCCCTGAAGGCGCTCGACGATGCGGCGCTGTTGGATACCGTCGGGGTGGGGACGATCTTCCTGGGCGACCCCGACTACGCCGGAATCGCCGACCTGGCCGAAGGCTCTTACACGGCGCTGCCCTTCTTCACCGCAGCCCCAGGCGTGCAGCCCTTCCTCGATTCCTACGCAGCTACGTTCGGCGCAGGCCAGATCCCTTCTGGAGGTGAAGGGGTGGGTGCCTACGACGCTGTCTGGCTCTACAAGCAGGCAGTGGAACAAGCCGGCTCGACTGATCCGGCCGCCGTGGCGGCGGCCATGGTCGGTCAAACCTACGAAGGGCCGACGGGGACGGTCGAGATGATGCCTTCCCACCACCTCAAGCAAACCATCAATCTCGTCCAGGCCCAGAACGGCCAGTACACGCTGGTCGATGCATTCGAAAACATGGACCCAGAGGAGGCCTGCTCGTTGTAACCGGCAGGCCCGCCGCACGTAAGACCGAACTGACTTTGTTGGCCCTGCTGGTGGCAGTGCCACTGCTAAGCCGCGACGCTTTCTTTGTGGACCGAATCGGCCGCTTTCTTCTACTGGCGGTATTCGCCCTCTCGGTGGATCTGATCTGGGGATATGGCGGGATGTTCACCTTCGGCCAGGCCGCCTTCTTCGGAGGCGCCGGCTATGTCGTGGGGATGCTCACCACCCGGGAGGGCTGGATCCTGCCGCTGCCGCTCGGGGTGACCTTGGTGGCGGCGGTGGCAGCTCCGGCTCTACTCGCTCTCGCCATCTCCTATTTCACCTTCTCAGGTCGTGGGGCCCTCCGCGGCGTCGAGTTTGCCGTCGTCACCCTGGCCGTCTCGGTCGCCATGGAGCGGCTCGCCAACGCCGGGAGGACGACCACGGGAGGCCAGAACGGAATCCTGATGACGTCCCGTTTGGGGCCGTTCCACCGTGGCCACGGCTTTTATCTCCTGGCTGCTCTGGTCCTTGTCGCCACCTACGTCGGTACCGAGCGCTATCTCCGGTCCCGCTCAGGATTGGTCTTCAGGGGAATCGGCCAGAACGAGGAGCGGGTGGAACTGCTCGGCTACGACGTACCTCGGGTCAAGCGCTGGACCTTTGCCATGTCGGGCGCAATCGCCGGTCTTGCCGGAGGGTTGTACTACCTTCACGAGGGGATCGTCTCCCCGGCCGCGGTGGGTGTGGGCGCCTCCACCCTGGTGTTGCTCTGGGTGGTGCTGGGAGGAAGGGGCACCCTGATCGGCCCTGTGGTGGGAGCGGTGGTACTGCCCTATCTGACCGCCCGGCTGTCCGGCACCCTGCTCGACTCCTGGCTGGTGGTCGTCGGCGTGATCCTGGTGGCAGTCATATTGGTGATGCCGGCGGGGATCTTCGGCTTTCTCACCCGAGAGAGAGAACCGTGAGCGTTCTCATGGTCACCGGGCTTACAAAGAGCTTTGGCGGGTTCACCGCCGTCGACGACGTATCCCTGGTGGTGGAACGCGGAGAGATGCGGGGCCTGGTCGGCGCCAACGGGGCCGGCAAGAGCACGCTGCTTCATCTGATTTACGGGCGCGCCAGGCCAGACCAAGGGTCAATCCGGTTCGACGAGAACGACGTCAGTCAACTGCCTGCCGCCGCCCGGGCCAGGATGGGGATGGGGCTGGTGTTCCAGGTCACCGCGGTCTTCGACCGGCTGACGGTAGAGGAGAACCTCCTGCTCGGCGCTCACCCCAAGGAACCAGGATCGTCGGACCCCATCGACACGAACGAGGTCGAGCGGATCATGCAGCTGGTGGATTTGAGAGAGGTTCGCCATCGTCATGCCGGCAACCTCAGTCACGGCGACAAGCAGCGGCTCGAAATCGGCATGGTCCTTCTCACCAGGCCCTCCTTGTTGCTGCTCGACGAACCCACCTCGGGAATGACGCAAGCCGAAAGCCGGCGCACCGCCGAACTGCTTCACCAGCTTCGCTCCGAGCAGGCCATCGCCGCAGCCATAGTTGTTGAACACAACATCGAGTTCATCAGGCTCGTCAGCGATCGGGTGACGGTGATGCATCGCGGTTCGGTGCTGGCCGACGGAACCATCGAGGAGGTACAGGGCGATCGGGCGGTCCAGGACTCCTTTCTGGGGAGGCTGCATTGACGACGATCCTTAATGTCGAGGGCCTCTCGGCCGGATACGGCCAGACCACAGTCCTGCGGGGCATTTCCTTCACGGTCGGCAGCGGTGAGGTCGCCTGCGTGATGGGCCGCAACGGCGCCGGCAAGACCACTCTTCTCAAGGCATTGATGGGAGTCCTCCCCATGACCGGAACGGTGCAACTACTCGGGGTCGACGTCGGCCGCTGGCCCGGTCATCGCATCAACAGCGCCGGAATGGTGTGGGTGCCGCAGGAGGACACCGTCTTCCCCGGCCTGACGGTCCGCGAGCACTTGGTCATCGCCCTCAATGACAGATACGCTGAGGAAGAGGGCATCGCCGCCGCCAGCGCCCTCTTCCCCGCACTCGGTAATCGGCTCGGGCAGCAAGCACAAACCCTTTCCGGCGGCGAGAGGAAAATGCTGGGTATAGCCCAGGCACTGATCGTGAAACCAAAGGTGGTGCTCCTCGATGAGCCCACCGAAGGAGTGGCGCCAGTGATGGTCGAACAGCTGATCCCGGCCATCGCTGCCGCAACTCGAGAAGCGGCGGTGGTGCTGGTTGAGCATAACATCGACACCGCCCTGGCCCTTGGTCACCAAGCCCACATTCTCGAACACGGGTCGATCGTGGAGTCGGGTGGTGTTCGTGACCTACACGACCGCGGAATCCTCGAGAAAAGGCTGGCTATGTGATGCCGGCCGCCGGATTCCTCCCGGTCGACTCCTTCAACGTGGTCGTGCTGGCGGCGGTGTTCATCCTGGCGGCGACCGGGCTCCACTTCACCTTCGGAATGCTCAACGTCGTCAACCTTGTCCATGGTGAGCTGATCCTGATCGGCGCATACACCGCGCTCCAGGTTGAACGGATGACCGGCAACGTTCTCCTTGGCATGGCCATTGCTCCCATTGTCGCCGCCTTCGTTGGCGTTGCGATGGAACGGGGAGTGCTGCGCTTCCTCTACGACCGACCTCTCGACTCACTGCTGGCCACTTTCGGTCTGGCAGTGATCATCCGTCAGATGGTGCAGCTGGTCTTCTCACCCAATCCGCATATCGTGCCCGATCCGATCGGTGGATCGTTCGTCGTAGGTGGGTTCAACATCCCCTGGTGGAGGTTGGTCGTCGTCATCGCCACGGTGGTCGTGGTCTTCGCGGTATCTGAGCTCCTCAGGAGAACGAGTTTCGGGCTTCACGCCCGGGCCACCGTTGTCAATCCGGTGCTGGCCGAGACCACAGGCATCCCCACCGGACTGGTGCGAGCCGGGCTCTTCACCCTGGGCTCCGCAATCGCCGGGCTGGCCGGGGCGATGCTGGCGCCCATCAGCACCCTCAACCCCCAGTTCGGGCTGCTCTTTCTCGTCAACTCTTTCATGGTGGTGATCATCGGTGGCAAGGGGAAGCTGCGAGGCCTGGTCCTGGCCGGGATCGTGCTCGGCGGATCACTTGCGGTCCTCCAATTCATGACATCAACTGTGTTCGCGCAGATCATCATCCTGGCCATCGCCATCATCGGGGTAAGGGTGCGGCCGCTGCTGGGGCTGGCTTGGGAGGAGCGAAAGCAGCGGCAGCAAAGGGTCACCGGGACTTAGGGCGTATGTCCTCTTGTTGGGGCCCGTTTGGCCCTACCGGGCCGCTTACCCTTAGGCACATCATGGATGAGACCGACCACCAAAGTGGTGGCTGGTTCCTGTCTCAGAAAGGGTGCTCATGAGAAAGCTCGCCTTCATGTTTTCGATTGTGATCGGACTGATACTCATAGTTGGTGGAGTTGCGACATGGCTCGTGGTCAGCAACACGCTGGCCGAGCAGAAGATCACCGTCGCCGATGATGCCACATGCCTGGCGGGCGACGAGGTCAACGGACCTTACAGCGCCTACTGCCAGGCGACGATCATCGACACACACGCCCTCAATGCGACGGGTGGCTTGCGCTACTCGGAGCTTGATCGGGAAGACCCGTTGCGCCAGGTGGCGGCGAGTGCTTCATTCCTGCAGGCCTCTCTGTTCACCTCGGTCGTGGCCTTCGGAGTGGCCGGCATGGCGATACTTGCCGGCTTGCTGTTCATTTTGATTGGACTCGGTATCAGAGATGTTGCCGCCCGAAAGGCCTAGAAGGTAACCCCGCCGGCCTTCATCTCAACCAATGCACGCGCGCCGTCACCCTCGTTGAGGTCGACGGCGCGCACCGCCTCAGTCAGAAGTTGCACGCCGAGACCGGCGGAGATTCCATCGAGGGCGGTGGCCTTGACGCAGTAGTCGGTGGCCAACCCGACCACGACAATCCGCTCGACGTTCCAACCCCGAAGCAGATCGGCCAGCTCGGTCCGTGTGGTCTCCTTGGTCTCCGGGTCCTGCATGGTGAATCCGGAGTAGCCGTCCTCACCCTTGGTGCCTTTGCGGACTACCGGTCCGTCGACCAGGAGGTCGGGGTGGAATTCCGCCCCCCAGGTGCCGCCGACGCAGTGCACCGGCCAAATCCCTCCGTCCTTCTGGAAGTGGGGGGTCGACTCCGGGTGCCAGTCGGCCGTGTAAACGACCTTGGCCCCGGTGGCTTTGGCTCGCGCAATCTCGGTGTTGATGATCGGAACCACGGCTTCACCTCCCTTGACATAGAGGTTGCCCTTGGGATCGGCGAAGTCGTTCTGAACGTCGACGATGACAAGAGCGGTGTTGGGGTCGTAGTTGGTCGTGGCCATGGGGGTCATCGTATCCGAGGCTGGATATCCTCGGCCTCCCCATCAAGGAGAGTCTTATGGAGTACACACCCGCCGGGCAGCTCGAATGGAATCCTGCCTCGCCCGAGACATTCACCGGAAGGGTATTTTCGAGCCCGCTGTCGAGGACCCCTGATCGGACCGCTGCCGTCATCGGAGTGATGTTCGAACCAGGTGCTCGTACCTACTGGCATTCGCACCCCGACGGTCAAGTGCTCTACGTCGCTTCCGGGGCTGGACGAGCCGGAAGCGCGGATGGCTCGGTTGTCGAGATCACCGCCGGTGACGTCATTTACGCGGCCGCCGGCGAGAGCCACTGGCATGGAGCCAACCCGATCTCCTACATGATGCACATCTCGCTGACCACCGGTGGGGCCACCATTTGGGAGCCCAGGGCAGTCAGCGATCACGAGTACAACGCCTGAGGCCTCGCAGTGCTCGGATCGCTGCGCCGACGCGGCCTCACCGCCCTAGCCGGACGCCCGGTGGCCAATGCCGTAATCAGCGTGAAGCAGCGCCTGCCCGAGGCGTGTCACACCCTCACCGATTTCGTCCTCCCGATAGAAGGCGAAGCTGAGCCGGATGTGATGGGCCAGACCACCCCTGCTGGAGAAGAGGCTCCCCGGCCGGAAGTCGACACCCATCGTTCTCGCCAACGAGCGGAGCGCTGAGGCGTCGAGGTGGCTGGGCGGCGTCAGCCAGAAGTAGTACCCACCATGCGGAGTCGCCCAGCTGACGCCCTCGGACATACTGACTTCAAGCGCCTGCTGCATCGTCGCCGCCCTCGCGGCGTAGACACCGGAGAGCATCGCGATGTTGGACGCCAGGTCGCCGGAGGTCATCACCTCGGTCACCAACCGGGAGGGGATCGGATTGAGGCCCCCGCCGCTGACCACCACCCCCGAGTTGGCCATTGCCTTCACCTTGTCGGCGGACGCGTGCAGCCATCCGAGCCGCAGGCCCGGCGCCAGGATCTTGGAGAAGGTCCCCAGCGAGAGCACCACCCCGCTGTCGACCCAGCGCGACATGGCCGGCGGGATCTGGGCGAGAGGGTCGAAGCCGAGCATGTGGTACACCTCGTCGGCTAACACCATCACCCCGTGGCGAGACGCCACCTCGACCAGCCCTGACCGCCGGTCTTCACTGATCGTGGCTCCGGTGGGGTTGTGGAAGGCCGGGATCGTGTACACAAACCGAGCCTGCCGGCCCTCGCGGGCCAGACGGGTCAGGGTGCCGTCGACTTGCTCTGGATCGAGTCCCTCCTGATCGATCGGGACACCAACCACCTCCAGGCCGTGATCGGCAAAGATGCCGCCCGCCAGGAAGTAGGTGGGCTCCTCGACTACCACTACATCACCGGGACGGGTGAACACCGTGCACACCATGTCAAGGGCCTGGGAATTTCCGTTGGTCGTGAAGAGCAGCTCGGGGTCGACCGGAAACCCGTAGGCGGCCCCGAGGAAATCGGCCAGGGCCAGCCGGTGGAGCCCATCGCCGTACTCGGCTCCATACTGGTAGTGGTCGATCGGAGCCCCTTCCCCGAAGCAGGCGACCGCCGCCCTGCGGAACAACTCGACCGGGTACACCGAAGCGTCGGGCTGTCCGACCCCGAGGTCGATGACACCCTCGGGGACCTCGACCTGGACCACGCGCAACGAAGTCACCCTTCCCTCACAGCTAGCTGGCTGAACAACATGGAACAGGGGTCGTCCATCGCGGGGCCATCTTACGGACGCGGTGCTTTGTCGGTGGCCTCTGATACGTTCGTCAGAAGGAGCCAGAGAACAAGAAGGGGGTTGCCATGGACGCTCGAACTCAAGCCTGGATGGACCAGGATGATGCCAGGATCGCCGAATATGTACGCAAGTACGGTTGGGCCGTCCAGTACATCGGCGGTAATACTTGCAGCCGGCCCGGCTGCAACTGTCCGCAGTCGGACGAGCCGCCCTTCGCCTATACCGTCGGGCTGTTCGGGATGGCCCATCCCGAGCTACTGATCCTTGGTGTCGACCCCGACACGGCAGTCGGAGTACTCGATGACCTAGGCCACCGGATCCGCCGAGGTGAGCCGCTCCTCCCCGGACAGCTCGTTACCTTCGATCGCTGGCCTCACCGGATCATTCCCGAGGAGGTGCCCAACCCGGGCGAGATCCTGTTCATGGCCAATACCTACTACCGGCGACCATCGG
Organism: uncultured Acidimicrobiia bacterium; assembly: GCA_964445235.1. Lineage (GTDB taxonomy): Bacteria > Actinomycetota > Acidimicrobiia > Spongiisociales > ZC4RG35 > CAYUKI01. Next base: position 9,727 of record CAYUKI010000059.1, read on the forward strand.
AATACTCGGTGCCGGCGCTACAGCTCAGCTACGACGACATCGAGGGCCGATTTCCGTGGGAGGAGGGTTACGCCGCTCCCCATTTGCAGCCCCGACCGGGAACCTTTACTGCGTGAACGATGGTAAGGGCCTGATACTTCTCTTACTCGGCCAGTTCTTCGATCTGGCGGGCGAGAAACCGCCGGTCCGCTTCCGTCGCCGCGAGGTCGGATGCGCGTTCGAAGGCGGCCCTCGCTGCGTCTCGTTGCCCAAGCCGACGCAACGCTGTGCCGCGGGCTGCGTGCATCAGGTGATAGCTGTCGAGGTCGGGTGCGATTGCGTCGAGCGCAGTGA
>CAYUKI010000060.1:0-3398 GCA_964445235.1 uncultured Acidimicrobiia bacterium
GACGCCCTCGACGGAAGACGAAGCCACCGCCAAGCGCTGGTTCGACGAGTTCGAACCGGCGGGCTGTGACGGCATCGTCGCCAAACCGCTCGGGCAGGCCTACGTCCACGGCAAACGAGCCATGATCAAAATCAAGCATCGGCGCACGGCCGACTGTGTCGTAGGTGGGTACCGCGAGCACAAAGACGGTGGGAAGATCGGGTCATTGCTCCTTGGTATCTACAACAACCAGGGCGAATTGCATTTTATCGGCCATTGCTCAGGGTTTCCCGACGCAGATCGGGAGGAGATATTCCGGCAGTTCCAGTCGCTCCGCGCCGACGAGAGTTTCGCCGGCGACCGCGTGCCGGGTGCCGAGAGCCGGTGGTCGGGTGGGAAGGACCTCTCTTGGGTGCCCATCGAACCGGGGGTGGTGGCCGAGGTCAGCTACGACCAACTCGAGGAAGGCCGATTCCGCCACGCCACCCGATTCCATCGTTGGCGGCCCGACAAGGATCCTCACGACTGCACGATCGACCAACTTGAACGCCCCGAAGGCCTCGGCTTCTCCAAGGTGATCGGTTAGGGGAGGTCCCAAACCCGCGAACCCAGGGTTCTGCGTAGTGCTGAGTACTACCCAGAGCCCACAGATCAACTGTGGGTGATCGAACCCCTTGATGTGCGCCTCGATATGACGCAAGTTGGCGGTCATGCCTACATCACTCGATCGGAGGGCGCTCGAAGTTGCCGCCGGCCAACGATGGATCCTGACTCGAGCCGAGGCCTACGCCATCGGTTACACCAGCGAGATCATCGCCTACCGCCTTCAGAGCGGCACTTGGCAGTCCATCCGCGAAGGCTGCTATCTGGTCGCACCCGTCAAACGCGATCCTCGGGTCTATCTCGAAGCCGCCGTGCACGCCATTGAAGGGGCCATCGTTTCGCACGAATCGGCGGCTGAGCTGTACGAGATGAAATATGTTCCGCGCGGCTTGGCAGTGGTGAGCGTTCCACCGAAGACCACTCATGACTTCCCCGGGGTCATCGTCCGGCGACCCAAAGACCTCGTTCCCGATCACATCGAAGAGATCGACGGTATGCCCGTGTCGACAGTCCTCCGGACCTCTTTTGATCTGACGGGTGTGTACTCCTACGCCAGGGTCGCACGCATACTCGACGACGCCATCGCCGCGAAGCTGATCGACCTGGAGCAATACCGCCAATTCGCCGAGCCACTCTGCGGTCGTGGTAAACCGGGCTCCGCTCACAACCGGAGGTACCTTGCCGAGCGAGGGGCCGGATTCGTGGCGCCCACGACCGAACTCGAACGAATCTTCTTCACTGTCCTCGGGAGAGGAGGGCTGCCCGAGCCTGAGCGCCAGGTTCGTCTCCCCTGGTATCGGTCCGTCCCGGGTATCTGCGACTGCTACTACCGACGGGAGCGGGTGATCGCGGAGGCGGACGGCCGGCGCTGGCACACGCTGTTGGCCGATTTCGAGACCGACCGCCACAGGGACAACGAAGCCATGCGTAACGATCACCGCGTCCTCCGGTTCACCTACGACATGCTGACCAAACAACCCGGCAGGGTCATCGAGACCGTTCGCGACACCCTGGCGCTGGCCCACAGATGATCTGTGGGCCCTGGGTGGTACTGAGTACTACCCAGAACCCTGGGTTCGCCGGTTTGGCGGTCCGATGGGTCAATACTCGTCGGGGGGGCGGCGCTGTTTGGAGGGTTGGACGCGGGGGGGTTCCCCGGGTTGCTTGGGGTAATGGGGCGGCCAGGGAGCATCCCCCTGGCCGTGCTCGACCTCGTCACGGACCACCCACTCCAGCAAAGTATCGATGCGACCTGCCGACTCGTCGATGCCGGCCGACAAGTCCCCCATGGCTCGATACCGCTCGGCGAATCGGTCGAGTGGGAAGCGGGATATCTCGACGGCGTCAAGCTCGTCCCAGGTGAATGGCGTTGACACAAAGCCGGTCGGTCGGACCCCATAAGCCGAAGACACCGTCTTGTCCCGAGCGTTTTGGTTGAAGTCGACGAACACCCCCTGGCGTTCTTCCTTCCACCACTTGGTCGTGACCAAATCACTCAATCGCCGCTCTAATTCCCGGGCGAGGGCCAGCACCGCCCGGCGGGTCTGAAAGAAGTCCCAAATCGGCTCGATGCGTATGTAGATGTGGATCCCCCGACTCCCCGAGGTCTTCGGCCACCCCACCAGTCCCAGCTCACCCAGCAACGCCTTGGCGCCCCGGGCCGCCTCCCGGACGTGGTCGAAGGTGAACCCGGGGGTGGGGTCCAAATCGATTCGCAGCTCGTCGGGATGGTCGAGGTCCTCGGCCCGCACCGGCCAGGGATGGAAGTCAAGGCACCCAAGTTGGACAAGGCGGATTACGTCGGTGCGAGTCCGGGGCACATTCATCCGGCCCGGTCGTTGCGACGGGAACCTGATCTCGACCGTCTCGAAGGGAGACTTGTCGTCGGCACGCTTGTGATATATCGGAGGCTCGGTGACCCCGCTCATATAGCGCTTCAGCATGGTGGGGCGGCCGTAGATGCCACGCAGGGCCCCTTCGACGCAGACCAGGAAATGCTCAACAACGTCGAGCTTCGTCCAACTCTGCTCGGGAAACAGGACCTTGGATGGGCTGGAGATTCTTACCTCCTCGCCGTCGACAACCACGGTGGTCTCGTCTTTCACGCAACCCATTCAATAGCATGCCGGGATGGGCGCAGACGAACTCATCGACAAGATTCGCCTTTCGGTGATCGGAGCCGATGTCGCAGTCGATGGTCCGTTCGGCCTGCGTCGGGTGACCTACGCCGACTACACCGCCTCGGGCCGCTCACTCAGTTTCATCGAGGACTACATCCGGCGGGCCGTCCTACCTCTCTACGCCAACACGCATACCGAGACATCGGGGACCGGATTCCAGACCACCAAGTTCCGGGAGGAGGCTCGGGAAATCATCCGCGGGGCCGTGGGCGGGAGTCAGGAACACGCCGTCATCTTTGCGGGGAGCGGCTCGACCGGGGCGATCGACCGGCTCATCGGCATCCTCGGTCTACGGGTTCCAGCTCCCCTCGAAGATCGCTACGCGCTTTCGGCGGCCATCCCGCCCGACGAGCGACCGGTGGTGTTCGTCGGTCCATACGAGCATCACTCCAACGAGCTTCCCTGGCGAGAGTCGATTGCCGACGTGGTGGAGATCCGAGAGGACGCCGATGGCCACATCGACCTCTCTCATCTCGAGGAAGAGTTGGAGAGAAGCGCCCAGCACCCCCTTCGGATCGGCAGCTTCTCGGCGGCCTCCAACGTCACCGGCATCGTCTCGGACACCGAGGCCATCGCCACCGTGCTCCACCGCCATGGGGCGCTGGCGTTCTTCGACTTCGCGGCGGCCGCCCCCTA
>CAYUKI010000060.1:3408-10046 GCA_964445235.1 uncultured Acidimicrobiia bacterium
CCTACCTCAAGATCGACATGCAGACCCCCGCCGACGACAACATGGGCTACAAAGACGCGGTCTTCATCTCACCACACAAGTTCATCGGTGGGCCCGGCACTCCCGGAGTGCTGGTGGTGCGACGCCGGCTTCTCGGCAATCGAGTTCCGGCCATACCGGGCGGCGGTACCGTCAGATACGTCAGCGAGTCCGAGCATCTTTATCTAGCCGACCCCGAGCATCGCGAGGAGGGCGGCACCCCGGCCATCGTCGAATCCATTCGGGCCGGGTTGGTCTTCTTACTCAAGGAGCAAGTCGGGGTCAGAGAGATCCGCAAGCGGGAGGATGAGTTCATCCGACGTGCGATCGCCTTCTGGAGCACCACTGCCAATATCTCCATTCTCGGCAATCCGGCGGCCGAGAGGTTGTCGATCGTTTCGTTCGTGGTCCGCCACGGCGCCCAGTATCTCCACCACAACTTCGTCGTCGCCGTGCTCAATGACCTCTTGGGAATTCAATCCCGCGGCGGTTGTTCCTGCGCCGGACCCTACGGGCACCGGCTGCTCGGAATAGACCACGAGACCTCGCACCGTTTCGAGGAGCAGATCCTGGCAGGGTGCGAGGGGATCAAACCGGGGTGGGTCCGCGTCAACTTCAACTACTTCATCTCCGAAGAGGAGTTCATCTATCTGTTGGGCGGCGTTCAACTGGTAGCAGAACATGGCTGGAGGCTTCTCCCTCAATACAGGTTCACCTCCGCCGACGGCGCTTGGGTTCACCGGCTCGGGCGGGGCCGACCGCTGCTCTCACTCAGAGAGGTCGAGTTCTTGAAAGACGGAGGCCGACTTCCCCACACCGCTCCGCTCGCCTCGCTCACCGTCCAGCTCGATGAGGCGCGCTCGATACTCGAACGTTGTCGAGGCGGCCCCGGCGAACCTGAGTCCCTCCCCCCGGCCGCCGAAGCGCTACGGTGGTTTCCCGTTCCTAGTGAGATTGTGTCATGAATGTCGAACCGATCGACGACCCGAGCGAGGACGATCTGGCTCGCTGGCATCGCACCATGGCATCGCGCCTGTTCAATCGGGCATGGGAGTTCCTCGACCTGCCAGAACTGACCGCCGCTCAGGAAGAGGAGATGGTGGCGGCCGCTTTCGGGTCTCGCTACCACTGGGGACAGGTCGGAACACCTCGCCAGTTCGCCATTGGCGACTGGCAGCTGGCCCGGGTGCTCGTCGCCATCGGCGAAGCCGAGCTGGCGGCGCGGTTCGCCCAACGCTCGCTCGAGCTCTGTCGTGACCACAATCTCGATGCCTTCGTGACCGGCTATGCCCACGAGGCTCTGGCCAGAGCGGCCGCCGAAGTGAACGACCTCGGGACTCGAGATGATCATCTCGCCTCGGCCGTCAAGCTGGCCGAACGCATCGAGGACGAAGAGCATCGCAACATGCTCCTGGCCGACCTCGACACGATCAACGTATAGTGGCCGCCGGGCCCCCGGACCCGGCGGGAGGGCGGGTTGGCCGCGGTATCACATTGGCGTTGGTGGCGGCCGCCCTCTTCGGAATCTCGGGGTCGGTGGCCTTCGATGCCTTCGACCGGCTCCGCCCCGCCCAGGTCGCCCAGGCCAGAAGCCTGATTGCCCTGGCGGTGCTCGCCCCCGTGGCTTGGCGTCGACGACAGATCGGCCACGGGGGCCGGCTGATCGAGCTGGTGGGGTTGGGTTCGGTCCTGGCCGGAGTCACCGTCACCTACTACCTCGCCATCGAGCGGCTCGGGGTCGGCCCCGGCGTCACCATTCAGTTCCTCGGGCCGGTGCTGGTGCTTTTCTGGATTCGGCTGGTTCGCCGGCGGATCGTCCCAGGGCCGGCGTGGACGGCCGCCGGTCTTGCTGTGGCAGGAGTGGCATTGGTGGCAGGGGTGCGAACGGGATCGACCGATCGACTCGGGTTGGCTTGGGCCCTCGTCTCCGCCGTCTTGTTCGCCGCCTACTTGATCATCGGCGAGCGGCTTGTAGCCCGCCTCTCCGCCCTGGCGGCGATCACCTACGGCCTGGCCTTCTCTTCGTTGATCTGGCTCGTGTTCGTACCTCTGCCACGCACCTCCGAGCTGTTGGCCTCGGCACCGCACCTGCTCTGGATTGGTCTGGCCGGCACCGCCGCTCCTTTCCTGATTCAGATGGAAGCATTGCGAGCGGCGTCCGCCGGATTGGTGGGGGTAACGGCCACCGCCGAACCGGTCATGGCAGCGGCGGCCGCCTGGCTGGCCCTCGGCCAGCGGATGGGCGCCCTCCAAATGGCCGGCACCGCCATGGTGGTGGCGGCGGTTGCCACCATCCAACGCACCAGGCCATCTTGGGTCCCCGGCCCACAATAAGACCGTCTCGCCGGACGGTGGGCTCGGCGCCGGGCTCCGGGCTTCCGCCGGTCGGGCGGAGTTAGCCTCTCCGGCCAGTGGACGCCGTCGCCCCCCTTCGCATCCGTCGCTTTCGAGCGCTCTGGATCTCCTCCCTTATCTCCAACCTCGGTTCATTCCTCCAAAGTGTGGCGGCCGCCTGGCTGATGCTGCAGTTGACGGGTTCGGCAGCGTGGGTGGGATGGATGGCGGCCGCGGGCATGTTGCCCCTGCTCTTCTTGGCCCTGGCCGCCGGGGCGCTGGCCGACCTGACCGACCGGACCCGTATCGTCCTCATCTCCCAGATCGTCATGTGCCTGACATCGGCCGCCATGGCGGTGCTGGTTTTCACGGGATCCATCACCCCCCCCCGGCTCTTGGCCCTCGGCCTGATCTCGGGAATAGCCTCGGCCTTCAATCTCCCAGCCTGGCAGTCACTCGTTCCGGATCTCGTGCCCCGCGATATGGTGGCCAGCGCGGTGGCGATCAACTCGGCCGGCTTCAGCACCGCCCGGGCCGTCGGACCGGCCCTCGGGGGAGTCTTGGTGGCCGCTTCCGGGCCCGCCGCCGGCTTCGCCCTCAATGCCGTCAGTTACCTCTTCGTCATCGTCACCATCGCTCTGCTCGGACCGAAGCTGGAACCTCCCGAGCGAGAGGTGACCGGCATGCAAAACGCCATTGCCCTCGGGATTCGCTACGCCCGCTACACGCCGGTCTTCCGCCGGATTCTGGGTCTCGCTGCCTGCTTCGCCCTGACGTCGGCGGTCGTCCAGTCCACCCTGCCGGTGCTCACCCAGGAGTTGGGGGCAGGAGTCGAGGTCTACGGCCTGCTCCTGGGGGCCATGGGGGTAGGGGCAGTAGCGGCTTGGCTGGGACGGGAACGGGTGGTGGCGAGGTTGGGCGGCCAATCGGTACCAACCACCATCGCCCTGTTCGGAGCAGCGGGGATCGTCTTGGGGCTGGCCCGTTCTCCTGGAATCGCAGCGGCGGCGTTGATGGTGGCGGGGGCGTGTTGGGTGTGGACCCTCGCCACTCTGAATGCCACCACCCAACTACTGGCACCCGCCTGGATCCGCGGTCGCGCCCTGAGCCTCTACGTGCTCGCCTTTCAGGGTGTGTACCCGATCGGCTCGATCCTGGCGGGCACTGTCGCCGACCTCATCACCGCGCATCGAGCGGTGATCGCATTCAGCGCGGCCGGGATGGCGCTTGGGTTCATAGCGCCCCGCTTTCGGGTGCCGGCCCTCGCGGAGGTGCAGAGCCCCGAGTTCGAGCGAGACATGAGCGCGACTACCCACATCGACACGGCCGAGGGTGGTCCGGTCATGATCATCAACACCTGGGTGATCGACGAGGCCGACTTCGACGAGTTCCTCGAAATCATGAACGAAGTCCGGGCAGTGCGACTCCGCACCGGTGCCTACCGCTGGCGGCTCTATCGGAACGCCGAGGACGCCCACCGCCTGAGCGAGGTCTTCCTGACCGTTTCCTGGGACGAGCACCTGGCCCAGCACCGTCGGATGGACGACGCCTCGGCCGTCCTTATTCGGAAGGCCCGCACCTTTGATCGCGCCGATGGACCGACCGCTCGACACCTGGTGGCAATCGACGTCAGCGAGCCCGCCAGCCGGCCCGGTTGGGATCAGCTGGTCGCCACCCATGCCGAACTCCACCGCTCTGAGGGCTCGATGCCGACCGAAGCTACCGACTAGCCCCGATCCGGTTGAGGGCGGCGTGGCCGGGCGGCGTGGTCCGGCCGAAATCGTCTCGGCGGTTCAAGTCCAGGGCCAAATCCGCCGACAAATCGATGAGCGATGGCGGACCCCTTCCATCTGGCGGGGGTCCGGAGCCCTTCGCCACGCCGTTAGGACCGCACCCCCGGAGGCATAAGGCTTTGCCCGATCAGGAAAATAGGTTGCTGACCAGGCCGGATCGTCTGTTCTTACTGGCCGGGTCGGCCGCCGTCCTGACCCACGCGATGCCGGGCACGAGGACCCCTTGGACGCCAACCTTGCTCGCCGCCATGGCCACCGTGGCGGTGATCATCGGCATCGCCTACCACCGGCCCTCTCGCAACCTTCCCTGGCCGCTGGTAGTGGCAGCCGCGTCGGCTTTGGCCATTGCGTACTACTTGATGGGCGATCAGGCCACGCCCCCCCCCGGTACGGACGCCACCCGACTCGTTGGTACCGCCCTGCTGCTTCTGGCCGGGTTTCGCTTCCTTCGCTTCCCCGTCGCCGACTCGACCCGCAGCAGCCCTTTGGACGCCTCCATCCTGCTGGCCGCCGGTGTGTTGATACTCGGTCAGTGGTACCTGTTGGGTTCAGGTGGCGAGATGGGGGTGGGCTACATCCCTGGCCTTATCACGGTCATGACGGTGGTGCTTGTGGTGCTGGCAGTCCGGCTCGTTGGTCGACCCGAATGGAAGAACGCCAGCCTGCTCTATCTGATAGCGGCCGGGACCTTCGCGTTGTCAGCACAGGCGGCCGGAGCCCTGGGAAGGGCCGGCGTGTGGACCGAGCCTGTCATGTTGCTGACCACCGTTCTTGTCGGCACCAGCGCGCTACATCCCGACATGGCCGCGATCGGCCAGCCCGGCGACACGGGACGCAGAAAGATGACCCCGAGCCGTCTGGTCATGCTCGGCGCCGCTCTGCTGTCCGCTCCCGGCGTTGTTTGGTTGAGTCTGTCGGCGCAGAGCGAACAGCGCCTCCTTCTGATCGGCATCGGCGCCACGGTGGCGGCCCTCACCCTCCTCGGCCTATGGCGAATCGGGCTCCTCATCGTTGACAGTGACGAGATGCGAGAGCGGTTGGCCAGTAGCGAACGCCGTCTGCGAGCCCTCATCCAACACAGCTCGGATTGGATTCTCGTCATCGACCGAAACGGTGCCATCACCTTCGCCTCGCCAGCCTCCGAACGGCTCCTTGGCCGCAGTTGGGACACACTGGTGGGCAAGTCGCTCGCCGACCTCAGCCACCCCGCCGAGATCGGCGTGCTCGACGGCCTGCTTGAGCATGTCCGCCGGGCCCCCGGCCGGGACGCCACTCGAGAGGTCCGACTTCGACACGATCAGCTCGGGTGGCGCGCCACCGAAATCGTCGCCGCCAACATGACCGATGATCCCGATGTGCGGGGAGTGCTTCTCACGGTTCGAGACATCACCCAACGCAAGGCCTTCGAGGCGCGGCTTCAGCATCAGGTCTCTCACGACGGGCTCACCGGTCTGGCGAACCGGCACCGTTTCGCCGATCGGGTCGAACACGCCCTCGCTCGTACGATTCGCCAACCCGGTTCCGTGGCGATTCTGTATATCGATCTCGACGACTTCAAAGAGGTCAATGACTCCTTGGGCCACGAGGCGGGCGACCAGCTCCTGCGAGCCGTGGCCGACCGCCTACGCGGCTGCCTCCGGCCCGCCGACACCGGAGCGCGCTTGGGAGGCGATGAGTTTGCCGTCTTGTTGGAGGACCTGAAGGACACCGCCGATGCCGTGGTGGTCGCCCAGCGAATCCTCACCGTGTTGCGTGCGCCGGTGACCCTGCATGATCGAGAAGTGCGCCCATCGGCGTCGCTGGGCGTGGCGCTGGCTGAGGCAGGCCAATCCGCCGAGATCCTGCTGCGCAACGCCGACACCGCAATGTTCATCGCCAAGCGAGCCGGCCAACACTCCTACACCGTCTTCGAGCCGTGGATGCACCACGAGGTGGTCAACCGAATGGACCTGAAGGCTGCTCTGCAGGGTGCCTTGGAGAGGGGAGAGTTCATCCTCTACTACCAGCCGATCGTCACTCTCGCCGACCTTGAGCTCACCGGCTTTGAAGCCTTGGTGCGCTGGGTGCATCCCGAACGCGGCTTAATAGCGCCCGGCGAGTTCATCCGGTTGGCCGAGGAGACCGGCCAGATAGAACAGCTGGGCGAATGGGCGCTGCGAGAAGCCTGCCGCCAAACCCAAGTGTGGCGTGCCCGCTACCCGCACCGCCCGTTCGGGCTCAGTGTCAACCTGTCGATGCGACAGTTCGACCAGCCGGATCTGGCTCACCAGGTTGCCGATGCCCTCGCCGAGTCGGCTGTCGACCCCGGCTGCTTGACACTCGAGATCACCGAGAGCCTTTTCGCCACCGACAACAGCTCGGCTTTCGACCAACTTCGTCGGATCCAGAAGCTGGGGGTGCGGTTGGCCATCGATGACTTCGGAGTCGGTTACTCGTCCCTCAGCTACCTCCAGAACTTCCGTGTCGACACCATCAAGATCGACAAGGCGTTCA
>CAYUKI010000061.1:0-9890 GCA_964445235.1 uncultured Acidimicrobiia bacterium
TCCCCCCCACCGGAGGAGGTTCCTCAAACCCGAGGAACCCCTGGGTCCAGACCCGCCGTAGGTCTGCGGAGGCCAAACCTCTCGACTGAGAATCCCACCCGGTCCATGTCCAAGCCGCCCTATAAGACGCGATTCCGTTGAACACAGTCCCAACATCCCCCGACGCACGGCCGCCCGGTCGACCGCATTCAGGCAACAACCCGTGCCGTTGGTTTCGATCACGAAATTGTTGCCGCTCGAGCTTGGGGATCTCCCGGGCAAATAGCAACGAGGTTCCGCGACCCAACCGAGATCAGTCGAGCAGGGAACCTTGTTCGGAGGGTGGAGGCGGAGGGGCGCCGACGTGGGCATAACCCGCCGGCGTGACGATACGACCACGGGGCGTGCGCTGCAACAACCCAGCCATCATTAGGAACGGCTCGTAGGCATCCTCCACGGTCTCCGGTTCTTCTCCCACGGAGATGGCGAGTGTTCCCAAGCCCACCGGTCCACCGCCGAACTTGTAGACGATGGCCTCGAGGATGGCGCGGTCGATCTTGTCGAGCCCCAGATCATCGACTTCAAAAACCCGCAGTGCCTTGAGCGCTACCTCGGCGTCGACCACGCCGTTGGCACGAGCGATCGCAAAGTCGCGCATGCGCGCCAGAAGGCGGTTGGCGATGCGCGGGGTTCCTCGGCTTCGCGAGGCGATCAGTGCCTCTCCCTCCAGGGCCAATTTGACGCCGAGGATCATCGCCGACCGCCCAACGATCCGCCTCAACTCGTCGTGTTCGTAGTAGTCGAGGCGGTCGTCGATGCCGAACCGGTCACGGAGGGGGGCGGTTACCTTTCCCTTGCGAGTGGTGGCTCCGACCAGAGTGAACCGGGCCAGATCGAAGCGGATCGACTGGGCAGCGGGTCCCTTCCCCACCACCACGTCCACCTGATAATCCTCCATGGCCGGGTAAAGGACCTCCTCGACCACGCGGGGCAGGCGATGGATCTCGTCGATGAAGAACACGTCGCCTTGTTCGAGATTGGCGAGAATCGCCGCCAGGTCGCCGGGGCGTTCGAGGGCCGGGCCGGAAGTGGACCGGAACTGGGCACCTAGCTCGTTGGCGATAATGCGGGCAAGGCTGGTCTTCCCCAACCCAGGCGGTCCCGAGAGGAGCACGTGGTCGAGCGGCCGCCTCTGGACGCGGGCCGCCTCTAGAGAAATCCGCAGACGTTCCTTCAGTTTCTCCTGGCCGATGAACTCGTCGAGCCGCTGGGGCCGCAAGGTCGCCTCGAAGGCCTCCTCCACAACATCGGCTGGGGCCGAGAGCAGTCCTTCCTCTCTCATCGCTTACCCAGCGACTTGAGGGCGGCTCGCAGCTGTTCGGCTATCGGAAGCCCGGCATCCAGGTGGGGCGCGACCTCTCGGATCTCGGCGGCCGAATATCCCAACGCCTCGAGGGCTTGTCTCACCTGAACAGGGGCGGGCCCCCCGTCGAGCACGTCGGCCTCCCCGTCGGCCAGCTTGGGTCGGAGGTCGAGGATCAGCTTCTGCGCCGATCGCTTCCCAACGCCGGGCACCGCCACCAGGGCATCGACGTCCTCGGTAGCCACGGCCCGGCGGAGGTCGGCTGCGGTCATCACCGAAAGAATCGCCATCGCCACCCTGGGGCCGACCCCGGACACCGTGATGAGAACTCGAAACGCTTCTCGATCTGCTTCCGAGAAGAATCCGAATAGGAAGTGAGCGTCCTCGCGGACCACGAGATGGGTATGGACGACCACATCTTCGCCAACGCCGGCAAGGGCCGCCAGGGTGCGGGGAGTGACGGCCACTTCGTAACCCACGCCCCCCACGTCGATAACCACTGCGCTGGCGCGGGCTGCCACCAGGATGCCCCGTATCTGGGCGATCACGATGCGGCTCCGAGCCGCATCGTTTGCAGATGACACAACGCCACCGCCAAGGCATCGGCCGCGTCGGGGGGAGAAGGAGGGGACGCGAGGTTGAGACGGCGAGCCACCATGAGCTGGACCTGCCGCTTCCGGGCGCGACCGTCTCCGGTCACTGCCGATTTGACCGCCGTTGGTGAGTATTCGAAGACCGGTATCCCGGCCTCCGCCGCCGCCAAGATCGCTACGCCGGCGGCCCGGCCCACGCCGTTGGCAGTGGCCAGGTTGAGGTTGGTGAACATCGATTCGATCGCCACGGCGGCGGGTTTGTGCTCGGTGATGATGTCGGCGAGGTCGTGGTGGAGCTCGAGCAGCCGTTGGGCGATCGGAGCTGCCGCGTCGGTGCGGATGACCCCCACGGCGACCGGCAGGGGAGGATGGCCGGCGCGAACCACTCCATAGCCGGCAGTCGTCAGGCCGGGATCGACGCCCAGTACGAACATGTGTACGAGACGTTAGCCCATGGCAGCGTCGCGTTCAGGGAACATGACGCCCGTTCGGCGGCCAGTGTCGGCCCTCGGCTGCTATTCGGCCAGCTTGGCAAGCAGGTCGTCGTCAATGTCGTAATTGGCGTAGACCGCACTGACGTCGTCGAGGTCCTCCAGCACCTCGACGAGGCGGAGCACCCGGCCGGCCGTTGAGGCATCGAGGGGGATGATCGACCTGGGAAGTTGGGTCAACTCTGCCGACTCGACCGTCAGGCCGGCCGATTCGAGCGCCTGCTGGACCCTGGTGAGGTCGGAGGGCGCCGTTATCACTTCGAAGCCTGCACCGGAGGCCCGGACGTCTTCGGCCCCACCCTCCAAGGCCGCCAGCATGACGTTGTCCTCCTCGCCCGTCACCGACAGGTAGCCCTTCTTGTCGAACAGGTAGCCGACCGAGCCCGGCTCACCCATGTTCCCCCCGCCCCGCGTGAAAGCCGCCCGAACCTCGCTAGCTGCCCGATTGCGGTTGTCGGTGAGGATCTGGACGTATAGAGCGATTCCCCCGGGCGCATACCCTTCATACCAGACCTCGTCGTAATTGGCGCCGTCGTCCGCCCCGACGCCGCGTTTGATGGCTCTCTCGATATTGTCCGTCGGCATCGCCGCAGCTCGAGCCTTGGTGATGGCGGTGGCCAGGGTGGCATTGCCGGCCGGGTCTCCCCCCCCCTGACGGGCAGCCACTTCCACAGCCCGGGCGAGCTTGGCGAAAAGCTTGCCCCGAGCAGCGTCGTTGGCGCCCTTCTTCCGCTTGATAGTTGCCCATTTGGAATGGCCGGACATGATGGTTCCTGCGTCGTCTAGATGAGGTCGATCAACATTCTATGAAGGCGCCCATCGTTGGTGAGCTCGGGGTGAAACGAGCTTGCCATGATGTTGCCCTGGCGGACCATGACCGGGTGCCCGTCGACGGCCGCCAACACCTCAACATCTTCGCCAACTTTGGCAACCCATGGAGCGCGGATGAACACGGCGTGGAATGGCCAATCGAGCCCGGCCACCTCGAGATCAGCCTCGAAGGAGTCATTCTGCCGGCCGAAGGCGTTTCGCCGCACGACGATGTCGAGGGCGCCAAGCAAGGGCTGGTCTCCGTCGGTCAGGGCGGCGGCCAAGAAGATCATTCCGGCGCAGGTGCCGTACGTTGGCATTCCCTCCCCGATTCGGTTGCGGAGAGGGTCGAGAAGACCGAATCGAGACGCCAGTTTGCCGATGGTCGTGGACTCCCCGCCCGGGATGATCAGGGCGTCAACCGACGCCAGATCAGCGGCGGTTCGCACCTCGGTTGCCGTGTCGCCCCCGGATTCGACGGCCTTCTTATGTTCACGCACATCACCTTGGAAGGCCAGCACGCCCACTATGGGCATGGTTCACCATCCGCGGCCGGCAAGTAATTGTCCGGCGGTGAGGGTTCCAATCTCCAGGCCAGGCATGGCCTCGCCGAGCCCCGTCGACACCTTCGCGATCGCCTCAGGGTCTCGATGGAAAGTGACCGCCTCCACGATGGCGCGCGCATAGCCGGCCGGGTGGGAGCTTTTGAAGATCCCCGATCCGACGAAGACGCCGTCACAACCGAGCTGCATCATCAGGGCGGCGTCGGCCGGGGTGGCGATGCCTCCGGCGGCAAAGTTCACCACTGGCAGAGCGCCCTTTTCGGCCACCTCTTTCACCAGCTCGTAGGGAGCGCCTAATTCCTTGGCGGCGGCCATGAGTTGCTCCGGCCGGAGGGTGGTGAGGCGCCGCACCTCGTCTGTCACGGTTCGCATGTGTCGCACTGCTTCGACGACGTTGCCGGTGCCCGCCTCTCCCTTCGTCCGAATCATGGCCGCTCCCTCGCCGATCCTCCTGAGCGCTTCACCGAGGTTGCGGGCCCCGCAGACGAAGGGAGTCGTAAACGACCATTTGTCGATGTGGTGCTCTTCGTCGGCGGGAGTGAGGACCTCGGACTCGTCGATGTAATCGACCCCCAAAGCCTGCATTACCTGCGCCTCGACGAAATGGCCGATGCGCACCTTGGCCATGACCGGCACCGTGACTGCCGCCTTGATCTCTTCGACCTTGGCCGGGTCGGCCATTCGGGCCACGCCGCCGTGCTTGCGGATGTCGGCAGGAACACGCTCAAGGGCCATCACCGCCACCGCGCCAGCCTCTTCCGCGATCCGGGCCTGTTCGGCGGTCACAACGTCCATGATCACCCCGCCCTTCAACATCTCGGCGAGGCCTCTTTTGACCAATTCGGTTCCGCGTTCCACTGCCGGCTCCTTGACGAGGCGGGGGCCCAATACCCACGCCGAATACTGTGCGGGGAAACACATTGGTTTGCCGCCACCACCATGCTACCGGCGAGCCATGGCGCCCTGGTAGAGCCTTAGGTACTTGTCGCCGACCTCGTCCCAGGCCAACCGTTCGACCCGGTCGGAGCCCACTTCCGTCAACTGCCGGCGTCGATCCCCGTCGTTCAGGAGATCGATCATGGCGACCGCCAATTGGCCGGCATCTCCGGGTGGAACGAAGACAGCCCCACCGCCGGCGACGCTTCGGAAGGCAGGCAGGTCCGAGCACACAATGGCGCAGCCGGCCGCCATGCCCTCGGCGATGATCAGCCCAAAGCTCTCACCGCCCAGGTTGGGTGCACAGAGAATGGAGGCCGTCCCGAGGATCCTTCGCTTGACCGAGTCGTCCACCGCACCGAGGAACCTGATACCTGGCTCTACCGACCGCTTCGCACCCACGACCACCAGTTCGGCCCCGGGCACGGCTGCCCGCACGTTTTTCCACGCAGCCACCAGTGTGTCCAAGCCCTTGCGAGGATCATCGCGGCCCACGAAGACAACCTGGCGAGGGTTGCGGATCCCGACCGGCGGGAACCGAGAAATGCCGAGAGGGACGATGGTGACCTCGAGACCGAGACGTCGGGGAGCTTCCGCCGCCACCGAACTGACTGCGGTGACCGTGGCTTTGCCCAGCACCCGCTTCCAATAGGCGGATCCAATGGAATAGAGGCCTTGCACCCACCGGGGGGGGGCGGCGTGGAAGGTGGCCACAGCCGGAAGCCGGGTGGATAGCGCGGCGGGCGACACCATGGGAAGAAACGGCTCGTGAACGTGGACCACGTCGCGATCCGCCAAGGCCAGGCGCACCCTCCGGCCCACACCCCGCCGCAGGCTCAAAGGCACCGCCGACCTGTTCGCCCGCACCACGGTCGATTTCCCCACCAGGCGGCGCTCGGCAAAGGGCACCCCGTCCCCGTCAGGAGTGGGATGGTCCTCCGTCCCCGGGCCGACCAAGACTGCGTCGACGCCCCGAGCCGATAGCCACCCCACCAACTCGATACACTGAGTTTGCACCCCCCCCCACCTATCGAGGGCGTAAGGACACACCACTCCGACCTTCACGGGTGCCGATCCGAAGGCCAGTTGGGCTGAAGGAGATGCCATTGGGTGGGCGCGGCGGCAATCAGGCTCTCCAACTCGTGGGCCAAGAGTTGAGTGCCCCGTTGGATGTCCTCCGACGGAAGGCGAAGGGGCGGCCTAATGAGGACCCGATGACCCAAGCCGGCGAAATAGGTCCCCACCGGTAACAGGGTCGCCCCGGTCCGCAGGGCCAACGCCACCGGGCCGGCCGGCAGGGTGGTCTCCTCACCGAAGAACTCGACCGGCACTCCCGTCCCGGAGAGGTCGCGATCGCAGAGCAGTGCCACACCGCCATTGCCACGCAGTACCCCGATCAGTCGGTGCATGACGCCGCCAGCCCCCCCGACCAGAACGATGTCGATGCCAAAAGCTGCTCGTAGTCGGACGAACCAATCGCGCAGGTAGCGGTTGCGGAGGTTCTCGGCCACCGCCACCAGCGGGAGCTGCGCTCTTCCCGCCACCGGACCGGCTACCTCCCAATTGCCCAGATGCGGTAGAGCGAACACCACCCCCTTGCCGGCCATCTTGGCGGCGACAAGGTGTTCGAAGCCCTCCACCTCGGTGGAGGCCTCGAGACCGCTGCGTCGATGGGGCCGGGCCCAGAGAGCCTCCGCCCAATAGCGGCCGTAGGCGGCGAATATGCGCCGCGCCCCGCGTTCGTCCGTACGTCCAGTCACTCGGCGAAGATGGCGGAGGGCCATCGTCCGCCTACCGCCTCCCAGCCAATATCCAGTCCAACCCACGACTTCTCCGAGCCGAGTCGCCACGAATTGCGGGAGCAAACCGAACAAACCGGCGGCCACCCGGAAGATGGCATAGAAGGCGAAATGCCTCACGTGTCGAAGGCGCGATATGTGTCGAAGAAACGTTGGGCCACCGTTATCCACGTGGCGACCACCATCACCCAGAGCATTGGCTCGACCAAGCCGGACAGGAGTCCGGCCGAAAACAGGATCACCCTTTCGGCGCGACCCATGAACCCCGACGAGCCGTTGAGACCGACGCTCTCCGCCTTTGCCCGTAAGTAAGGAACAACCAGCGAGCCACTCAGCGCCAAGACGATCAGAAGCACCACCCGGCGCGACCCCGCCTGCGCCACCGCCAAGCCCGTGAAAACCGCGACCTCTCCGAGCCGATCGGCGACCGCGTCGACGAAAGCCCCCCGCGGAGACTCGGTCCCAGTCGCCCGTGCCACCGACCCGTCTAGACCGTCGAGAGCTGAGCCAAATGCGGCCACCCCGGCACCTAACGCCGGCCTCCCCAAACCGATCACGGCTGCCCCGGCCACGGTCACCCCCAAGCCGGAAAACGTGAGCATGGTCGGGGTGAGACCCGTCCTGGCCAGGTTGCGTCCGATTGGCTGCAGCAACCATTGAAGGCGGGGACGAACCCGCATGTCGATCAACGGCGCGTCTCCTTAAACGAGCCGGGGGCCCGGTGCCCTTCGGCAGTAACCCAGCCGGGGGCCCGGTGCCCTTCGGCAGTAACCCAGCCGGGGGCCCGGTGCCCTTCGGCAGTAACGATGCGAAGGTAGCAGCCCCAACTGAGCGCCCGGCCGATGTAGGCACCCTCTCGCCTATTATCCGCGGGTTCCCATTCTCGGAAGGAGTCGGCGTGGCGGTGCCGGAGAAGATTCGCAACGTGGTCTTGGTTGGACACGGTGGATCCGGCAAGACTTCTTTGGCGGAGGCAATCCTCTACGTCGCCGGATCGACAACCCGACTCGGATCGGTCGACGAAGGCACCACCGTTCTCGACTCTGAACCTGAGGAGATCGAGAAGAAGATATCGCTGAGCCTCGGCGTGGCCTCCTGTCAATGGAAGGACCACAAGATCAACCTCCTCGATGCCCCCGGCTTCGCTGACTTCGCCGGCGATGCCCGTTCGGCCTTCCGGGCGGCTGACCTCGCTCTCTTCGTAGTTTCCGGAGTCGACGGCGTCGAGGTGCAAACCGAGATCCTATGGAAGGTGGCGGGAGAAGAAGGGCTTCCTCGGGCCATCTTCGTCAACAAGCTCGACAGGGAACGCTCCTCGTTTGCGCGAGTTCTCGACCAACTTCGGACTGTCTTCGGGAAACGGGTCGCGCCCGTCCAGATCCCGGTGGGTGCCGAAAACAACCTCAGGGGGATCACTCGGGTGGTCACCAACCGAACCTATGTCTATTCACCCGGAGACAAGACCGGCACCCTGTCCCCGACCCCGCCCGAACACCAAGGCGAGGTTGACGACGTCCACACGTCTCTGATCGAATCGGTCGTCGAGACCGATGACCAGATGATGGAGAAGTATTTCGAAGGCCAGGAGCCGACCCCTGAGCAGATCGTCTCCACCGTTCACAGGGGCATGCTGGCCGGAGAGCTGTATCCGGTATTGGTGGGTTCGGCTACCAGGCTTGTCGGCGTTGACACCCTGGCCGAGTTCCTCGTGGATTTCGGCCCAAGCCCGCTGGAGCGGGCGGTCCCCCCCCTCGAGAGTGGCGCTCTTGAGATCAAGGCCGACGGCCCGGCGGCCGCTTACATCTTCAGGACCGTCTCCGACCCCTTTGTGGGTCGGA
The DNA here is from genome assembly GCA_964445235.1 of uncultured Acidimicrobiia bacterium. Lineage (GTDB taxonomy): Bacteria > Actinomycetota > Acidimicrobiia > Spongiisociales > ZC4RG35 > CAYUKI01. Next base: position 8,373 of record CAYUKI010000061.1, read on the forward strand.
TCTCGATGTTCCGGGTCTTCTCCGGCTCCATCAAGGTTGACGATGACCTCGAGATTGCCAGGGGCGGCCACGCCAGGCTCCACAATATCTTCTACCTGCAAGGAAAAGACCACCCCGACGCCAAGCACGTCGTGACCGGTGACATCGCCGCCATCGCCAAGATCGACAGCGCTCGAGTCGGCGACACCCTGCGAACCGCGGGCAGCGGAGTGGCGTTCGCCAAGGTCTCATATCCGAAACCGGTCATGGAGCTGGCCGTGAAGCCGCACTCGACCCACGACGAGGACAAGCTGTCTACTGCTCTGCAACGCATCGTTGAAGAGGATCCGACCCTGGCGGTTGACCGGCGTGCCTCCACCAGCGAGACGGTGCTGTCGGGTCTCGGAGACGTCCATCTCGACGTCACCGTCGCCCGCATCGCCCGCAAGTTCGGAGTCGCGGTCGACACTCAGCCGCCCAAGATCCCCTACCGGGAGACCATCTCGGCCAGCGCCGACGCCGAGGGCAAGCACAAGAAGCAATCGGGCGGGCGAGGGCAGTTCGGGGTTTGCAGCGTCAGGTTCTCACCCCGACCCCGCGGTTCTGGGTATGAGTTCATAGATGCCATCAAGGGGGGGACGATTCCCCGGCAGTTCATCCCGGCCGTCGATAAGGGGATTCAAGAGGCCCTCGAGCGCGGCATACTGGCCGGTTACCCAGTGGTCGACGTTTCTGCTTCCGTGTTCGACGGCAAGTACCACTCGGTCGACTCCGATGAGATGAGTTTCCGGATGGCCGGCATCATGGCCGTCAGGGCGGCAGCCCCCAACCTGCGACCCGCGGTGCTGGAACCCATCATGCGACTCGTCGTGCGGGTGCCCGAGGAACAGACTGGGGATGTGATGGGAGACATCAACGCCAAACGGGGTCGCGTGCTGGGGATGGACTCCGAAGGGCATACTCGCGTCATCGCCGCCGAGGTCCCGATGGCCGAGGTACAGAGGTACGCCATCGACCTCCGATCCATCACCTCCGGCCGCGGCACCTTCGAGGTGACGTTCGACCACTACGCGGAAATGCCCCAGCAGGAGTCACAAAAGATCATCGCCGCCGCCAGGGCGGACGCGGGCTGAAAGGGGCCACCATGACCGACATGGTCATCAAGTACGGGGACCAAGAGCTCACTCTTCCGACCTTTATCGGAGCCGAAGGTGAAGTCGGAGTCGACATCTCGACACTTCACGCCAAGCTGGGACTGGTCACGATCGATCCCGGATTCGCGAATACGGCCGAAGGCAGAAGTGCGGTCACCCACATCGACGGAGACGCCGGCATCCTCCGCTATCGGGGATATCCGATCGAGCAGCTGGCGGAAATGGCCAGCTTCCTCGAGGTGACCTACCTGCTCCAGTACGGAGAGCTTCCTGGCACCGACGATTTGGCAGCCTACGAGGAGTCCATCACCCGCCACACCCTCCTCCGCGAGGATATGAAGCACCTGTTCGAGGCGTTTCCCCACGCCGCCCATCCGATGCAGAT
>CAYUKI010000062.1:0-9862 GCA_964445235.1 uncultured Acidimicrobiia bacterium
GCATCGCGGCGACGTTCCGCTCCGGCCTTCTCACCTGAGCGAGGGCACCCATCAATGCGAGGCCGAACAGCAAGCCGAATGTGACCTCGTGAACCCGATGGGAGATGGCCGTTGCACCGCCGACGTCGGAGAAGGGTTCGAGGAACCACCCGATGATGACTAGTAGAAAAGGGCTGAACAGGTAGAAGAGGGCGACCAAGAACAGGACGGCGCCCAGGAGGACGGCCCGCCGGGCTCCTTCCCGAGGGGCACTTACCCCCGCAGGCGAGCCCGCAGCGCCGCGCTCTTCCACAGGTTCTTCCAGTTCCTCCATTCCCGACGCCGATCGATGAGGACGACTTCCTTGGTGACGGACGCGCTCGACCCAAAACGGGCGGCCAATGACTTGAGGGTGTGATCCCAGATCTCGTCTTCCTTCTTGCTCCCGCCCAACATGAAGCCGACCTCGCTGATCGGGTCACCGGCGCGGATGAGAAGTTGCACCTCGGCTTGACACCGTTCTTCCTCGCGGTGGGCGGAGAAGGTTATGAAGCCAGCGAAGGGATGCCCTTCCGGGGTCATATAGGCAAAGGAGGTGGAATCCGAATAGATGACCCGCACCCCCGTCGACAGCGTGACCGGGCCAACGTCGCCCTGGATGACGGCCACCTCTCCCAACTGCACCCCGGCCAGTGGGGCATAGAAGCGGTTGTACGACGGCCAGAACTCGCCGAAGTGGGTCTTCCATGTGCGGATGACCTCTTCGGGCGACGGGCGCCCAACGTCCACTCGGTAGGTCTTCTGCCACATCTGCCCGAAGCCGTTGAGAGGGCTGACTGGACGCCGGCCTTCCACAGCTCGGCCGGCTTTTCCGCTCGTTGGTCCTTCGACGTGCAGTCTCTCGACGGGTTCGGCCCAGTTGCCGGTGTCCTTTGCCTCAGCCATTTCTGTTACCTCCTGCTCAGATCGAAAACAAGATCAGGGTCTAGACCGAGCTGCATGGTTTAGGCCGCTCCCAGTGCCGAAGCTTCGTCGGCGAAGACCCCGATCGCTTCGTCGAGGCGGGTCAAGTTGAGGATCTGGCGGTAGTGCTCGGTGAGCCCGAAGGCAGCCAGCTTCTGACCGTTGCGTTGGGCGCGTATCAGCAACGTCACCAGCAGCCCGATTCCGCTGCTGTTCATGTAATCGAGGTCGGTGAAATTGAGCACCACGAGCCGACAGCCGCCTCCGCTGGCCTGGCTGTACGACTCCATCAGAATCGGTTCGGCATACGCCGTGATCTCCCCTTTGATGTCGATGATCTTGACGTCGGGCGTTGCAACTCGAACCGACATTTCCACTTGAGCCGAAGGCACTTTTCCTCCCAATTGTCTTTTTCAGGTTGCCGACATTGCTTCCTGCTCGTCACGGTGGACGGTCAGGAAATCCGACAGGCGAGTTATCGAGAAGATCTCCCGGTAGTGATCACTGAGACCGAATGCCGAAAGGGGCACCCCGGCGGCCTTGGACTTGGCGAGGAGGCCGACAATGAGGGCGATACCGGTCGAGTTGATGTAGTCGACGGCCGTGAAGTTCAAGACCAGCCTGGAGGCCCCGGTCATCGCCTCTTCGAAGACGGCGTCCAATGCCGCTTGTGCGCTTCGGTTCACATCGCCTTCCAGATCGATCACGGTCGTCGCCCCGCTACGGCGATTCATTGCTTCGAATGGTGTTCCCGGCATCAAGGCCCTCCTCGTGAAGGATTCCGGTACATGACGAGTTCCACGGTGTGGTGGCTGGCGTCGGTCATGGTGTGCATCTCATCAACCATCTGTTCGATGAGAAAAAGGCCCCACCCCCGCGGGCTTTGCAGACCCTCCAACTTGGCTTCCAAGTTGGGCGTCTCGGGGTTGGGTATCTCTCTGCCACCCCCGTGGTCCTTAACTCGAATCAGGACGCGATCCTCCGAACCGAGAACCTCGACGTCCACGGTCTTAGCCGGGTCACCGCCGTTGCCGTGCTCGATGGCGTTCATAGCGGCCTCGGCTACCGCCGTCTTCAGCTTCTCTAGACGCTCGGGGGAAATGTCGAGATTGGCGAGCGCTTCCCCTACCCGGTCCATCGCCAATCGCTCGTTGCCATCCACCGAGGGAAAGGACATGGCAACCAATGAACGGAGGTCACCCTCGGCGAAGGTCCCGGCACTTCGCCGGGCCGAAGAGGTTCTCTCTATGACCACCATGGTGACGTCGTCCTCTTGCTCGCCGCCGCTCGTGAAAGAGTCGAGATCGAGAAGGATCGAATCGATGATCCCTTCGCCTTGCCGCTGGCCGGTGAGGATGTCGACGAGCCGGGGTAGGCCGAACATGGCACCGTCGACGGAGTGGGCCTCGGCGATTCCGTCCGAGGTGAAAAGTACGGTAGTGCCGGGCTCGATCAGCTCTTCGCGTTCTTGGTACGGCATTCCGGGCAAGAGGCCGAGGGGCATACCGGTGGCTCGTAGTTCTGTGACCGATGAACCTCGCAGGGCATAGGGCAGGTTGTGGCCGGCGTTGGCATACCGGAGCTCGCCCTTCGAAGGGTCGAGGATCCCGTAGAAACACGTCACGAACATGGCCGGGGGTATGTCGGCTTGGAGGGTGTCGTTGACCTCGGCCAAGACCCGGCCGGGAGAATCGAACCGAGGGGCCACCGCACGCAGCGTCGACCGGGTAGTGGCCATCACCAGCGCCGCCGGCACACCTTTGTCGGTGACGTCGCCGATGACGACGCCGAGCCGGCCGCCGGCAAGAGGAATGAAATCGTAGAAGTCTCCCCCTACCGCCCGGGCCGACCGATAGTGAGCGTTGATGGCCCAACCGGGAAGCTTGGGCAAGTCTCTGGGAAGGAGAGTCTGTTGGATGAGCGCCGCTACCCGTAGCTCTTGGTCGATGCGTTCCCTCTCCTTGGCCTGTTGCTCCTGCTGGCGGACGAGTTGAGCGACGCGGATGGCCGGAGCAACTTGTGCGGCGAGACTCTCCAACAACCGGCGATCGTCGGTCGAGTAGGGCTGATCGGAAAGACGATGGCCAAGGTTGAGCGTTCCGAGCAGCTCCCCCTGGTTGATCAACGGAACCACCAATTCGACCTTCTCGGCGCCCAGATCCCGCACCGCCGGCGAGTCCAGCGCCAACTTGGTCAGATCGACCGGGCCGCCTGCCTCCAGCAGGTAGGCGTGGAGGGGATCGTGCTCGGGGATCTCCACAACCGACGTCTGGGCCGTCGGCACAGCCGGCCGGACCTCATCGAGGAGCCCGCCGGTGCTGACACGTGGCGCCAATCGTCGCTTGAACAAGCTCATTGCTCCCCCCTTTCTACTCCGCCGACCGTCCCGGAACCGTTACGACCCCTGGCCTTGAAGCGCCGAACCCAGGGTTCTGGGTAGTACTCAGTGCTACCCAGCGCCCACAGATCAACTGTGGGCTGGTCCAAGTAGGCGACGGCACCTGTCCACCGCCCAGCTGCGCGTCACGGCTGCTTGATGCAGAGCTCGACCCAGCTCGGTTACAGCGCCTTTCCGGTGACCGTGGGTTCATTGCGTCGCCTCCCTATCGTTACGCCAGCAGAGTAAGCCACAGAATCGGTACGGTGAGGGTGTGCTGACCATCAGGTTGCTCGGTGCTCCCGACATCACCGTGGACGGACAGCCGCTGGTGGTCGATACCCGGAAAGCGGTAGCGGTCCTCGCCTACCTCACGGCCGAGGGCAGCCCGCAGCCGCGGGATCGGCTGGTCGACCTCCTCTGGCCCGAGATCGACCCCGACCGGGGACGCGGGGCTCTCCGTCGGACGCTGTCGGTGCTGCGTTCGGCCCTTCGCGGTGGCGAGCTCACCGCCGACCGCAGCAAGGTGTCGTTATCGAGCGCCTGGTCCGATCTCGACCGACTTGGTGCCCTGGAAAAACGACTTCACGGTCATTCACATCCTGATCAGGCCGATTGTCCTCGCTGCCTATCTGACCTCGAGGAAGCAATCGGCCTCCGCCGGGGCGATTTCCTCGACGGATTCCTGCTGAAAGACGCTCCAGAATTCGAAGAGTGGACCACCATCGTGGCCGAGGTCCAGCGCCGGCGGTTTGTCGAGCTCCTCCACCGGCTAGCCGAGGACCACGTGGCGGCCGGCCGCTATAGCGAGGCCATCGCCGTCATCCGCCAACACCTGCTGCTCGACCCTCTCGATGAGGCGGCATACCGCCGCCGGATGCTCGTTTCCGCATGGTCGGGTGATCGGTCTACGGCGGTGGCGGCCTATCGGGAGTGCGTCAGGATGCTGCAACGTGAACTGGGGGTCGAACCCCTTGACGAGACCACCGAGCTATATGAGGCCATCCTCGAGGAGGACCTTCCGCCCCCACCCTCCCCCCCCCAAAAAAGTCCGCACGTCTCGGTCCTACTGTCCCGCGCTCCGCTCCTAGGTCGCGACGAGGCAATTCGACGGGTAGTGGCCGGCTTCGAAACCATTCGTGGCTCGGGTCTCCTTTTCGGCATAGAAGGGGAACCGGGGATCGGCAAGAGCCGGCTCCTCGAAGAGTTGGGCCTAGAACTCAGCCGGAGTGGCGCCACGGTGATGACGGCCAGAGCCTATCGAGGGGAGGAGCAACTTCCTTACGCGGCTGTGGCGGAAGCGTTGGCGGAGATTGTGGATCGAGCCGAGACCCGCCAAAAGCTGGAAGCTCTCGGTTCCAATGTCCTAGCCGAGTTGGCACGTCTCGTGCCGCGTTTAGGCCGACCACCGGCGCCAGACGAAGATCCGGCGGCTCGCACCCGCTTTCTCGAGGCAGTCGTCTCCGCATTGGGTGCCCTCGGAGACCGGACCGTGTTAATCGTCGACGACGCCCAGTGGCTCGACCAGGCGTCGTCCGAGCTGCTCGCCTACGTAGCGCGCCGGCTCCGAACCTTGCCTTTGCTGCTTCTCGTGGCATTCCGTCCGGAGGAGGCGCCGGAGCAACTGCGGAGAGTGATCCAGGACCACGACTCGATTCGACTCGAGCGGCTGACCCGGGATGAAGTTGCCAGCCTTACACCGACCGGTCTGGACGCCGACGGGATCCATGCTCGATCGGGCGGTCTCCCGCTCTTCGTGGTCGAGTACGTTGCCGCCTGGCAAGCCGGGTCCGTCGAGCTGCCGGCGGGAGTGAAACGGCTCCTGGTAGAGCGGCTCCAATCGTTGTCAGAGGTAGCCCGACAGCTCTCGTCGTCTCTGGCCGTCATCGGTCATTCCGCTCCCCTCGCCGTGCTCATCAAAGTCAGCGGCCGCACCGAACTCGAGACCGCACAAGCCATCGACGAGCTAGTGGCGAGGCGAGTCCTAGTCGAGGAACCGGGCGGCATATTCGACTTCCTCCACGACGAGTTGCGGGACCTCGGCCTAGCCGAGGTCGGGGTAGGGAGGAGAATGGCTCTCCACCGTCGCGCTGCAGCCGCGTTGATGGGTCGACGCCAGTGGCCGGGACGATCCGAAGGGTGGATGCTCCGCGAGCCCGGCCGGCTTGCGCTGATCGCCGGACATCTACGCGAGAGTGGAGATAGGGGGGCAGCTGCGCTCGCCTATGCCCATGCCGCCGAGGCCGCGAGCCGGGTATTTGCCCTTCAGGAAGCTGTCGACCATCTACACATGGCGATCGATCTCGGCCACCCGGATTTGGGCAGGCTTGAGCTGGAGCTCGCCGACCTCCTCATCCGCCTCGGGCGATATGGAGACGCTCTCACTGCCTTGGCGGCAGGCGCTTCCTTCGGCCAGCCAATCTGGGAGGTCGAAATGAGGTTGGCCGACGTCCACGCCCGCCTCGGCGACTGGGACAAGGCCGACCGGCATCTGGAACTGGCTGGAGAACCCGACGCCCCCGCCCACCGGGCGGATTTGGTGGGAAGACGCGCGTATGTCGCCTATCGCCGCGGAACGACGGCGAAGGCGGAGGCCCTCGCCAATCAGGCGCTCGAGCTGGCCAACCAAGCTGGAGAACGAGACGCCGAGGCCCGGGCCCACAACCTGCTCGGCCTCATCGGCGACGACGTCGAGCATCTCAGATTGGCCATCGCCAAAACGACCGACGAGACGATGCGGGTGGCCGCGTTGAACAACCTGGCCCGAAGCCTGGCCGGTTCCGGACTGGTCGCCGAAGCCATCGCCTACGCCGAGGAGGCGCTCGCCCTTGCGGGTCGGCTCGGAGATCGCCATCGAGAAGCGGCAATTCACAACAACCTGGCCGACCTGCTCCACGCCGCCAGCCGCGACGACGAGTCGATGGAGCATCTCCAACAAGCGGTAGTGATCTTCTCGGAAGTCGGGTCGGCGCCGGGCGCCCTCGAACCCGAGGTTTGGAAGCTGGCGGCCTGGTAGCAATGTGTGGTCGTTTCTCTTTGGCCGGCTCCGTCGACGTCTACGCCGACTATTTCTCGGTTGAAAGGGTCGCTCTGGAGTCGCTCACCCCGTCTTGGAACATCGCCCCCACCGATCGGGTCGCCGTGGTCGCCGAACATGACCAGGTGAGAGCGCTCGGTACGATGCGTTGGGGTCTGGTCCCCCACTGGCAGCCGGTGGAGACGGCCAAAGACCCGACCAGCCTCCGTTTGGAGAGAGGGCAGATCAACGCCCGGGCCGAGACGGTGGCGAACCGTCCGGCCTTTCGCGACTCATTCAGAAGAAAACGGTGCCTCATTCCTGCCGATGGGTTCTATGAGTGGGAGCTCCGCAACGGTCGGAAGGTGCCGCATTGGATCTTTCGGGCCGATGGGTACCCACTCGGCTTCGCGGGCATCTGGGCATCGTGGAGACACCCCGACAGCGGAGAATGGCTGCGCAGCTGCGCGATCGTGACGACCGCGGCGGTCGGGCCGATCGCCCGGCTCCATGACCGAATGCCGGTAGCGCTGGTACCCGAGGTCTGGGACGGCTGGCTTGATCGCGACCAGCGAAATCCTGACGCCGCAGCCGGCCTTTTGCAGGCCATCCAAGATGACCTGTGGATGACCGTGGAAGTGGGGCAGGCAGTCAACTCGGTCAAGAACAACGGCCCCGAATGCCGCCAACCGGTGGTCCATTAGGCTGCCTTGAGTGGCCCGTTTACTCCTGATACGTCACGCCCCCACCCCGATCACGGGAAAGCTGCTCACCGGCCGGCTGGCGGGGTACCCACTCGACGAGAAAGGTCTGGCGATAGCCGCAGAACTCGCCGAAAGACTCGCCGGGTTACGGCTGGCGGCGGTTTACGCCTCGCCGCTCGAGCGCACCTGGCAGACCGCGCAGGCGGTCGCATCCGTGCATGGGCTCAAACCGATTCGCCATGCCGGTCTGCTGGAAGTGGACTACGGCAGGTGGTCGGGTCGAAGTCTGGCCTCGCTCCGCCGCTTGTCGGGGTGGAAGACGGTGATCGTGGCACCTTCCCGCATGACCTTTCCTGAAGGCGAGTCGATGCTGGCCGCCCAGATGCGCGTGGTAACGGCTTGCGAAGAAGTGGCGGCCCGCCACCCGAAGGCGACGGTGGCTCTCGTGGCTCATGCCGACCCCATCAAGGCAGCACTGTCACATTACCTTGGCCAGCCATTCGACCTTTTTCAACGAATTGGCTGTGGCCCGGCCTCGGTTTCAGTTGTCGATCTGGCGCCGGCTGCCCCCCCCCGAGTAGTGGCCGTCAACACCAACGGAGACCGGACGCAATGGCCATAGAGGACCTGGGTCCGGCCGAGCGCCTGGCCGCCGGTGCACTCGGAGAGCCGGGCGAGCGCCGGTTCTTTATCCAGATAACCGCCAACGGCGTCGACACCTGGCTGGCCGCGGAGAAGGACCAGATAGGGAGCCTGGCCCTCCAATGCCTCGAACTAATCCAATCGGCCGAGCTGACCGTCGACCGAGAGGCGGTGGAACGCATCGTTGAAGCCGGTCTGGAGATTGCCGAACCCGCCGCGACCAGATTTCGGCTGAGCTCGATTTCCATAACCGTTCCCGACTCATCGCTGCTACGCGTGGCCTTCGAGTCGGCCGAGGGTGACGGAGTGTCTTTGGCAGTCGCTCCCGAACAGCTCTCTGCCATGGCCCTCGTCGGCATGGAGGTGGTGGCCGCCGGTCGTCCGCTTTGCCCGTGGTGCAGGCTACCGATCGACCCCGACGGACATCTTTGTGCCGCCTCCAACGGCCACCATCCGCGTGTCTGACAGACTGGTCCTGGTCGAGATTGTCGGCCGGCTGCCGTACGCCTCCAACGCCACCTTCCTCGCCCTCGACGGCGAGGGTAGGCAGTGGGTCTACAAGCCCGACCGCGGCGAACAGCCGTTATGGGACTTCTCCACAGGCACCCTCTCGGTGCGCGAGGTGCTGACGTGGGAGGCCGCCGAGGCGATGGGGCTTGGCCTGGTCCCGGAAACCAGGCTCGCGGAAGGACGTTTCGGTCCGGGTTCGGCGCAGGCGTTCATCGAGGAGGACGTCGAGTTCGACCCACGGACTCTGTTCGAGGGCCCCTCCGACTTGCTTTGGCCCGTCGCCGTCCTCGACGTGGTGACGAACAATGCCGATCGAAAGATCGGCCACATCATCAGCGAAGCGGACACCGGACGGTTATGGGCCATTGACAACGCCCTGACCTTTCACCACGAGGACAAGCTGCGCACGGTGTTGTGGGATTTCGCCGGACAGACCATCCCCCCTGCCTTAGTCGCCGCGGCCGGCTTGCTGACCGAGTTCGCCCACCGGGTCGGCGAGGCTTTGGGGCGCCGAGAAGGCGCCGCCCTCCGACGTCGGGTAACTAACCTGCTGGACCGGCCGATTCACCCCTACCCGCCCACCGACCGACCTCCCATCCCCTGGCCCATGTGGTAGCGGCCGTTCGCACTGTGGTAGCGGCCGGCCACACATTCCCGTCAACAGGTTGGGCCCCGGTCAACTCTCTCGCAACGAAGGGTCCTCTGACTGTGCGACCGCATGCAGTCGCCAAAGCTCGGTCACGCCTTTGAGCTGATGATCGCCACGGTCCTCGAACAAGAGACCCGACCCGGCGGCGAGCTGACGGGTGGTCGCCGTCACCAGGATCTCACCCGGCTCTGCCAAGGCCATCACCCGGGAAGCGATGTGAACGGCCAAACCACGCACGTCGCCGGCGGCCAACTCGACTTCTCCTGTGTGGACGCCGACCCTGATCACGAGGTTCTGACTCGCCGCCGCACCTATCAAGGCTTCACCACACCTGATGGCACGGCCCGGGCCGTCGAAGCTCGCCAGGAACCCATCGCCGGTGGTGACGATCTGATGACCGCGGTAACGGTCGAGTTGGAGGCGGGCCGTCTGGTAGTACGAGCTCAGCACGTGTTTCCAGCGAGCATCACCCAGGCGTTCGGCGAGAGCGGTCGAATCCACCATGTCGGTGAAGAGGAGCGTCGTGAGTATGCGGTCGCCGGGCGATGGCGGCTTTCCCCACCCCCTTCCCCCAACCGTGCTGTACAGGACGAGGGTCTCGTCACCCACCACCCAGGAGTCATGCCCCGGCGGGAGGTCGACCACATCTCCCGGCCCCAAGTCGTGGGCGGTTCCATCGTCCATCACAATCCGCATGTGACCGGAGGCGACCAATATGAAGTGAGGGAATTGGCAGGTGGGAGTGCCGACCAGAGGGCGAACGTGCTCTGCCCAGTGCCATCCTGGCTCAAGGACGGTTCGGGCAAAGCTCAGCTCACCAATCTGGACGATGCGCTCTTCGCCTCGTTCAAAGGTTGTCAGCTCGTCGGGTTCTGCCAGGTTTCGTCTCTGAAAGCCGGGCACTCAACACCTTCCAGGCGCTCTGCCCAAAGGGTACCCCGAGCCGACTGGCTCCGTGGCGTCAAGCTTGCTAGTGCTCTGTCTGGGAAATAGCGTGAGGGTATCGGCGAGGCCACGGCGTT
>CAYUKI010000063.1:0-9780 GCA_964445235.1 uncultured Acidimicrobiia bacterium
AGGTGTGCGCACACCGACTCCATATACTCGGGGCGAAGGGCTCCGCGCCCGCAGCCAACAGTTTCCCGCCGAGGACCATGACCGATCTTGTTCTGGCGGTCGCCGCCGTAACCGGATTGGTCGGACCGGCGCTGGCCGCCTTCGAAGCTCGACGACTACGCCCACAATCGATCGACGGTGCCTCTCGGTTATCACCCGACGACCGACCGAAGCTGGAAGCGATAGCCTCGGCCATCCAGGACGGGGTGGCCGCTTTCTGGCGGCGGATATCGTTGTGGACGGGGCTGGCCGTGGCGGTCGTGGCGATACCCCTCATCTGGCGATCGTCGAAGATGGGTATCGGCTTCCTGATTGGGGCGCTGCTTTCGTGGGCGGCGGTGTCGATGTCGCTCTCCTTTGCCACTATCGCCAACAAACGAACCGCCCTCGCTGCCGATTCCGGGGGGATGGCCCTCGCCTTTCCAGTGGCCTTTGGCTCCGCCGCTGTCTTCGGCTTCACACAGGGCGGAGCCGTCATCCTGGTGGCGGTGGCCGTCCTGCTCGGTTTTGGCGAACCGGCTCCGTTGGCGGGAATGGCGTTGGGCATGGGCCTGGTCTCGTTCGTCATCCGAGTCGCCGGCGGGGTATTCACCAAGGCGGCCGACGTCGGTGCCGACCTGGCGGGCAAGCTCGAACAGGGGCTTCCCGAGAATGATCCCCGTAACCCTGCCGCCATCGCCGACAATATCGGCGACAACGTCGGCAACCTGGCCGGGGTGGGATCCGACCTCCTCTCCACCTACCTGACTGCTCTGGCTCTGGCGATGATGTCCGGCGAGAGTCTCGGGGTCGACGCCGGTTCGTATCCTCTGATCGTGTCGGCGGTGGGCATGCTGGCGTCGGTGGTGGGGTGGTTCTTCGTGCGGGCGGCCGGGGACGACCTGGCCTTTCGCCGTGGCACGGTGACGGCGGTGCTTGTCTTCTTGGGGGGGGGCGCGGCGATCGCCTTTGTCATTTTCGCTGAACCCTGGGGTGCGGTGATCGCTATCACCGCCGGCGTCGCCACCAGTCTCGGTGCCGGCTACTTGTCGAGATGGTTCACCTCGGATCAGTTCACCACCACCAAGGAGGTGGCCCGCCAGGCCACTACCGGGGCACCCACCGCGCTGATCGCCGGGCTCGCTGAGGGGCTGCGCTCCGCCGCCTTTTCGTTGGTCCTGGTAACGACCGGGGCGCTGGTCGCCGGGTGGGCTGGGGCGGTCTGGTTCGATCATCCCGGTTACGGCCTGGCCCTGGGAGCCCTGTCCTCGGTGGCGATTCTCGGTCTGACCACGTCCATGCATGCAGTGGGTCCGATCGCCGACAACGCCGGGGGGGTGGCGGCGCTGGCCGGGCTGGACCAAACGGCCCGGGCGGTCACCGAAAGCCTGCGAACGCTCGGATCATCGAGCGTGTCGGTGACCAAGGGCTATGGGGCGGCAGGAGCGGCGTTGGCAACGCTCGCCGCCATCGTTGGCTTTGCAGAGCGAGCCGACCTGCTCGCCCTCGAGGTAACTCGGCTCCCCACTATCGCTGCCCTGGTGGTCGGTGCGCTCATCCCCCTCATCGTGGCGTCGCTGCTGTTGAATGCGGTGGCCCGAACGGCTGGCCGGCTCATCGACGAAGCCAGACGGCAGTTCGAGGCGAACCGCGATCTTGACCCAACGACCCACCTTCCCGACTATCGCACCCCGATCGGGATCGCCACCAACGCCGCCCTTCGGGAGGTGCTGATTCCGGGGGCGTTGGTCGTGGCTCTTCCGGTGGCGATCGGTCTGGTCGATACCGATTCGCTGGCTGGTTTCGTGGTGGGTGCGCTCGTGTCGGGCTTCCTCATCGGCATGTTCATGATCAACGCAGGCGGGGCCTGGGAGAGCGCCAAACACCTGGTTGAGGCTGGTGCGTTCGGCGGTCGGGGTTCGGCCGCCCACGAGGCGGTCGTGGTGGCCGATGCGGTGGGCGACTCCTTCAAGGATGCCGCCGGCCCCGCACTCATCGTCGCCTTCAAGCTGGCGGCGGTCGTGGCGCTGGTGGTGGTGTTGGTGACCTGATGGAGATCTCCCTTCTCCGCCACCCGGAAACCATCGCCAACCAGCAAAGGGTCTTCCAGGGCCGGCGCGACTGGCCGCTCAGTGCGACCGGAGAGGGCCAGTTGCAGGCGCTCTCGGCGCGTCTGGAGGGCAGACGGTTCGATTTGGTCGTTGCTTCGCCGTTGGGGCGGGCCATGAGTACCGCCGAGAGATTCGCCACCGAAGTGGACATCGACTCGCGCTGGAGCGAGCTTGACGTGGGGGGGTGGGAGGGACAGGCAATCGAGGAGGTTAGAAACGACTCCGACTTCGCGGCCTGGCGCATGGGCGAAGACATTCGAGCCGGTGGCAGCGGCGAGCGTTTCTCGGAATTGCGCACCCGGGTTTGGCAAGCCCTCGACGAAATCTGCGCTCGAATTGGGGACAGCGGGTCGGCACTGGTCGTGACCCATGGTGGGGCAATCCAGGCGGTTGTCGGCGAGCTCTTGGGTCGCACTGCCGTCGGATTGGTGGGTAATACGGCCTTGACAACCCTGACGCGATGGTACAACCGAATCCGCCTACGCCGATTCAATGACCTCACCCATCTCGGCGCGCTTTCCCCGGGTGCCGACGAGGCGAGAATGCGGGGGGCGACAGTGGTGTCTCTCATCAGGCACGCTCGTACTCGCGCCAACCTCGAGGAGGTCTGGCAGGGGCACACGTGCTCGGGCCTCGACGAGGTCGGATTCACTCAGGCCGGCCGTCTTGGAGCATCTTTCCCTCCCCCGGAGCGGTTGTACTCCTCACCCTCGCTGCGGGCTCGGCAGACGGCCTCGGCGTTTATGGGAAGGGAACCGGCGATTGTCGACGACCTGATGGAGATAGGCATGGGAAATTGGGAAGGGTTGACCACCGAGGCGATCAAGTCTTCCGATCCGGAGCTGTTCGAGCGTATCTTCGACGGAGGGGAGGATCTGCGCCGCGGTCACTCCGGAGAGTCTTGGGCGGAGATGTCGATGCGGGTGGTGGCGGCGATGTCTGGTCTGGCGTTCCTCGAAGGAGCAGTCAATGCGGTGGTCTCTCATGGTGGGGCCATCCGGGCCTACCTCGCCTCGCTGAGCGGAGGCGGTTGGGAGGCGGCCACCTCCCTGGATACCCCTGCCAACACCGGTATCTCGCACGTAATGTGGACTGCGGCTGGGCCCAAGGTGATCGATTACAGCCTGACTCCCCATCTCCCTGACCCGGGTTGACCCTCTCGCAACCGGCCGACGGGTTGCACCCTCGATAGGGTGGACTCGATGAGATCGACACTGTTCTTGCGCCGGCGATATCCATGAGCGAGTCGGAACGTCTCGAGTGGGACCGCCGTTATGCGGAGGGGGAGTACCGGGCCCGGACCTACCCGGCCCCATTCTTGGCGGAGTGGCTGCCGCGGTTCCGGATCGGCCGGGCCTTGGATGTGGCCTGCGGGGCGGGCCGCAACGCCCTTCGGTTGGCCGAGGCTGGGTTCCAGGTGGAAGCCGTCGATATCTCTCATGTGGCAATAGACTTGGGGCGGGCCGAAGCGGAGCGACGGGGCTTGGAGTTGTCGTGGCGCGTGGCCGACCTCGACGAACTGGACATGGGGTCCAGTTTCTACGACCTGATCACCGTGATCCGCTACGTGAATCGTCCGATGTGGCCGCGGCTCCTTCATGCTCTCACAAAGGATGGGTGGCTCCTGATCGAGCACCACCTGAAAACCAACCTCGCCGTTGATGGCCCGCAGTCGTCCGAGTTTCGACTAGACCCCCAGGAACTCCTCCAGGCGTTTGCCGACCTTCGGATAGTGCATTACTCCGAAATCGTCGAGACCGAAGACTCGGGAGCGACCGTGGCCCTGGCCCGGTTGGTCGCCTGCAAGGGGAATCCCGGCTGGTGAGGCCGGGGTGATCGACCCCGGCCGGGTTGACGCTGGACCCTGCGAAGGGTGACAATCGAGGATGCCCACCACGTACGACTCGCGGCGCTACGCCTTGGTGAACCGCTGGGACCCCCGGCACATGCGAACGGTGCAGCGGGTCGTGGCGCCGCAACCGGGCTGGCAGGTCCTGGACGTGGGTTGCGGTCGAGGGCATTTGACGATGCGGCTGCAGGAACTCGGCTGCGATGCGACCGGGGTGGACGCCAACCCACAGGCTGCTGCCGTCGCCGTCACCTCGGGCATCGAGACGATGCGGGCGGAAAGGCTCGGCTTCCCCGACGGCACTTTCGACTTGGTGGTTTCGGTGCACGCTATCGAACACATCCCCCCCCTCGAACAGACGCTTGCCGAGATGGCGCGGGTGCTAAAGCCGGGAGGTCGGCTGTTGCTGATCTATCCGGCCGAACCGATCAGGGGGATCTTCGCCGTGCCCACCGCCGTGATCCTCCACGGCAACCCTTTCAAGGCGAGGAGCATTCACGTCCACAAGCTCACCCCTCGAAAGGTGCGAGGCTTGACCGATGCCCTGGGGTTGCGGCATCTCCACTCCGAGTTCAACGTCCTGTCCTCGCCGCAGTTCGTCACCCTGCTGGAGAAGCCGGCCTCCTGACGCACCGTGCCGACCCGAACCCAACTGCTTTTGGCGCGCCAACTCCGACCTATAGGTCGTACTTGGCGCGCCAGAACGAAGGACGGGGGGGGGAAGGGAGGGGGAAGTGGGCGGAAGCCGAGGGGGAAGCCGAGAGGGAAGCCGGTCAGGGCTTCTTCCGGCGGGTCCGTTTCGGTTTGACCTCGCCGGACTCGACGCGGGACCGGCGGGCGGCCAAGAGTTCGGCGGCCCGTTCCTGGGTGATCGACTCGGGCGAGTCAGACTGCCGAAGAGAAGCATTCACCTCGCCGTCGGTGACGTAGGGTCCGTACCGGCCGGTGCGGACCGTCACCGGTTTACCGGAGACTAGGTCGTTGCCGAGCTCTCGGAGTGGAGGGGCGGCGGTCGCCGATTGACGCCCTCGCCCCGGCTTCGGTTGGGCCAACTTCTCAAGGGCTCCTTCGAAGGTGACGGTGAAGAGCTGGTCTTCGGAATCGAGGCTGCGGCTGTCGGCGCCCCTCTTGATGTAGGGGCCGTACCGGCCATTGACGGCGGTGATCTCCTCACCGGTGGCCGGATCGGTACCCAAGATCCGCGGCAAGGTGAGGAGTTGAATGGCCTGATCGAGAGTGACGTCGTCGAGTGACTGAGACTTCAAGAGCGACGCCGTACGCGGTTTCTGCTTCGATCCCTCCGCCTGTTCTCCCAGTTGCACATAGGGGCCGAAACGTCCGGCCCGCGCCAGCACGGTCAGACCAGTGCCCGGGTCGCTGCCGAGGATCTTGTCGCCCGACGGTGCCGACAGCATTTCGAGCGCCTTTTCGACGGTCAGCTCATCGGGGGCGAGCCGGTCGGGCAGGGGAGCGCGGTCCTCTCCGCGCTGCAAGTAGGGACCGTAGCGGCCCACCCGAACCACGACCTCGACCCCGGCATCGTCGACCCCGAGCGGGATCTGGTTGATCTCCCGAGCATCGATCTCTTCTAGTCCCTGAGTGACAGTCTGTTTGAGACCCTCGTTTCCGAAATAGAAGCGGCTCAGCCAGGGGACCGACTCTTCTTCTCCTCCGGCGATGCGGTCGAGGTCATCCTCCATGCGGGCCGTGAACGCGTAGTCGATGAGATGGTCGAAATGTTGTTCGAGCAAAGAGATAACGGCGAATGCAGTGAAGGACGGGACTAGCGCCGTTCCCTTCTTCCACACATAGCCGCGGTCTTCGATCGTCGAGAGGATGGAGGCGTACGTGGACGGTCGGCCCACCCCCAACTCCTCGAGGCGGCGGACCAGTGAAGCCTCGGTGTAGCGGGGTGGCGGTTTAGTTTCGTGGCCGGTGGGGGTCAGGCTGACGGTTTCGAGGCCGTCGCCTTCTTCGACGGCCGGGAGGCGCCTCTCGGAGTCGTCCAGCTCGGCTTCAGGGTCGTCGGCTCCTTCCACATAGGCACGCATGAACCCCGGGAACGTGATGACCTTTCCGGAGGCGGCGAACTCGGCATCCCTTCCCCCACCCGACACCGCTCCCAACCGGACTGCCACGCTCTCGCCGACCGCATCGTTCATCTGCGAGGCGATGGTGCGTTTCCAAATCAGCTCGTACAGCCTCGACTCGTCGGGAGCCACCTCTCGGGCCACCTGTTGGGGAGTCTTGAACTTCTCACCGGCCGGCCGAATGGCTTCGTGGGCCTCCTGGGCGTTCTTCACCTTGGAGGCGTAGGTCCGCGGCTTGGATGGCAGGTACTCCTTGCCGTACAGGTCGACGATTTGGGCCCTCGCCGCCGCCAGGGCCGACTCGGCGAGGGTGGTCGAGTCGGTCCGCATGTAGGTGATGTAGCCGCTCTCGTAGAGCTTTTGGGCCACCGACATGGTGCGGGCCGACGAGAAGCGAAGCTGGCGACCGGCCTCCTGCTGGAGGGTTGAGGTACGGAAGGGGGGATAGGGGCCGCGGCGGTAGGGTTTACGCTCCACTCCCCGGACCAAGAACGACGAGCCGGCCAGGTCGGCGGCCAGCGCCGTAGCGACATGTTGGTCGAGACGGAGAGCGTCGGTCTGCGGAAGGCCCGACTCATCGAAGTCCTTGCCGGTAGCGATCCGCTGACGGTCGACAGCCACCAGGGTGGCCGGAAACGTCAGCGATGAATCGACGGTGGTGGCAAAGACCCCGACGATGTCCCAGTAGCCGGCGGCCCGAAAGCGCATCCGCTCTCTCTCCCGTTCCACCACGATGCGGACCGCCACGCTTTGCACCCGTCCCGCCGACAACCCCTGCTGCACCCGCCTCCACAGCACCGGTGACACCTCGTATCCGTAGAGCCGGTCGAGGATTCGTCGGGCTTCTTGGGCGTCGACCAGCCGGCGATCGATCTGGCGGGGGTGCTCGAAAGCCTCGCGGATGGCGGCAGCGGTGATCTCATGAAACACCATGCGATGGACGGGAACCTTGGGTCGTAGCACCTCGGTGAGGTGCCAGGCGATCGACTCGCCCTCGCGATCCTCATCGGTGGCCAGAAAGAGCCGGTCGGCCTCGGTGAGGAGCTGTTTGAGCTTGCGAACTCGATCCTTCTTCTCCTTGGGCACCACGTAGACGGGTTCGAAGTCCTTGTCGACGTTGACGCCCAGCCGCGCCCAACTCTGCTCTTTCAGCTTCTCGGGCACTTCAGCTGCCGATCTGGGGAGGTCACGCACATGCCCCATGGACGCCTCGACGACCACTCCGCTCTCCAGAAAACCGCTGATGGTGCGGGCCTTTGTGGGTGATTCGACGATCACCAGGGTGTTAGCCACGTTGGCAACTTACGGACCAGGCGGAAACCATGTCAAGGCAAGCGGTCCGCCTCAACCCGGGGTGGGCGGCTCAGGCCGGTGCAACGTTTAGGCTCTGAGAATGGCTGAAGGGGTTGCCCGACCCAGTCGCGAGCTCATTCGGCGGGGCCCATTTGCCCGTCTGTGGTGGGCTAGCAGCGCTTCGAGTTTGGGGGATTGGGTAACCCTGTTCGCCACGTTCTCGCTGGCCACCAAAATCGCCGGCGGCCAAGGCGCCACCGTCGCAATCCTCATTCCTTTGGGTGCCCGCATCCTTCCCGGCCTGGTGCTGGGGATGTTCGCCGGCGTGGCGGCCGACCGCTGGCACCGGAAGCGAACGATGGTCGTGGCCGACTTCGGGCGAGCAGCCTTGGTGGCGTCGTATTTGTTGATCGACGACTTCAGTCGCCTCTTCATCATCACCTTCGCCGTCGAAGTTCTGAGCCTCCTCCGCCAACCCGCCCGCGAGGCCGTGGTGCCGACCCTCATCGACCAGTCACAACTGCTCCGAGCCAACGGGCTCAACCTCGCTTCGGCGTACGGCACGGCTCCGCTCGGCTCACTGCTGTTCGCCGCTCTCACCGAGTTCGGTAACCGGTTGCCGGACATGGGGAGCTTCGGCCCGGCGATCGCCACCGCCTTTCTCTTCGACGCCGCCACGTTTCTTGTGTCGGGCATCGTCGTGTTGACGGTCCCGATCGCCCGCACACCGCTCTCCAGAAGTCGACGGACCACAGGGAGGTTCAACATCTCCGCCCCTATGCGCGATCTCGCCGAAGGCTTTCGTTTCGTCACCACCAACCCAGGCGTGCGACGGACGGTGCTGGGGATGGCGACAGCGCTTTTCGGTGGGGGAGCGGTCTTCGTCCTCGGCCAGCCCTTCAGCGAGCTGGTGTTGGGGGGGGGTGACTCTGGCTACGGGCTGGTGGTTACCGCCCTTGGGTTGAGGGTGGGTCTGGGAATGATCGCCGTCACGGTGGTTGCCCCGGTGCACCGCGAGGTCGTGTACTCCGTCGGCCTGGCCGGGACCGGGTTGGCGATCGTCTTTGCCGCCCTTACCAAGACAGTGTGGGGGGCGAGCGGTTGGACGCTCGTGGCGGGGGCCGGGACCGGGGTAGCGTATGTGACCGGGTTTACCCGCCTTCATGAACTCGTGACCGACGATTTGCGAGGCCGAACCTTTGCTGCTCTCTTCTCGCTTGGACGCGCGGCGTTGCTGGTGTCGTTTGCCCTGGCTGGGGTGGGGGCGGCTGCCCTCGACGGCCGGGTGGGCGGGGTTCTGGGAGAGGGAATTCGCTTCGTTCTCACCCTCAGCGGGGTGGTGATCTTGACGGCGGGTCTCGGTACGGTGTGGGTTGTGCGACGCCAGTTGGTACCCAAGCCCTTCGACAAGCAAGCGTACGAGAGCCTCCGTGACGCCGGGGATGCCTTCACGATCATCCGGGGAGACCGGCGAAGCGACCGATGACCACGTTGACCCGGGGGCGCTACATCGCCTTGGAGGGAGGCGAGGGGGCCGGCAAGTCGACCCTGGCCCGGATGGTCCGTACTCGCCTGGAGGCGGCTGGCCGGGTGGTTCGCCTTGTGCGCGAACCGGGTGGCACCGCAGCCGGCGAGGGGATCCGACGGCTGCTCCTCGACGATGGGCGGCTCGAGCCGGGGACGGAAGCCTTGCTCTTCGCTGCCCAACGAGCAGAGTTGGCGGCTGAGGTGATCAAGCCGGCGCTGGAGCGAGGAGAGTGGGTGGTCTCCGACCGCAGTTACTACTCGTCGCTCGCCTACCAAGGGATCGCCCGTGGCTTGGGGTTGGAGAAGGTGCGCCTCGTGAACGAGTGGGGGCTGGCCGGAGTCGTTCCCGACTTGGTCGTCGTATTGATGGTGGACCCAATCGATGGCCTCGCCCGTCAGGATCATCCGGACCGCATCGGCGGGGAAGGTCCCGAGTTTTCCCGAGCGGTGGCCGCCGCCTACCACCAGTTGGGCAAGGACGAACCGGGTCGGGTGGTTTTGGTCGACGCCGGCGACCCCCTTCAAGTAGTGGTCGAGCGGGTGATGGAGGTGTTGTCATGAGCGAGGGGGTGGCCCGGTTTGCCGGAGTGGTCGGACATCAGCGAGTTCTCTCGTTTCTGGAGCAAGAGGTCGCTTCCCCCGCCCATGCCTACTTACTAGTGGGGGCTTCAGGGGTAGGCAAGGCGACGGTGGCTCGACTCTTCGCGGCGGCGCTGCTCTGTCCCACCGGTGGACGCCACGCCGGTGAGTGCAGCTCATGCCGGCGGGTGGCGGAAGGAACCCATCCCGACCTGATGCTTGTGGACCCGGAAGGACGCCAGAGCCTGGGGGTGGATCAGGCCCGGACCACCGTCGCCCAGGCCGTGCTGGCGCCCGTGGAAGCGAGCCGCAA
>CAYUKI010000064.1:0-9625 GCA_964445235.1 uncultured Acidimicrobiia bacterium
GCCGCCCATGGCTGTTGAATCGACCTTCATCATGGTAAAGCCGGATGGGGTCGTCCGCGGGTTGGTGGGTGAGGTGATTGGCCGATTGGAACGAAAAGGCCTACAGCTCGAAGCCATCCGCATGCTCCGCGTTGGCGTTGACCTGGCGACCAGCCACTACGCCGAACATGTCGACAAACCGTTCTTCGCTGAGCTACTGGGCTTTATCACCAATGGTTCGGTGGTGGCTATGCGCTGGTCGGGCGAGTCGGCGGTAGAAGTGGCGAGAACGCTGGTGGGGGCAACAGATCCGAAGAAGGCGGCGCCGGGGACCATCCGGGGGGACCTGGCCCTGACTATCACTCACAACCTCGTGCACGGGTCCGATGCCCCCGAGAGCGCCGCCCGTGAGCTTTCCCTCTGGTTTCCGTCCTAGGGCTCTGTCTGGGAAATAGCCCTAGGGGGCTCACTTCCCTGCCCGGCGACCCCGGGTGGCGGAGCCTCACACCTTCGGTAGACTTCCCCGGCCTCCTCGGGAGTCTCCCCTTATGGCTGATTTCTTTTCTTTTGCCGGCCAGGACATGGCTATTGATCTCGGTACGGCCAACACCTTGGTGTTCGTGCGCGGCCAGGGCATCGTCCTCAACGAACCGTCGGTGGTGGCGATCAACTCCAATAACGGCCGGGCCTTAGCGGTGGGGATGGAGGCCAAGCGCATGATCGGCCGGACGCCGGCCAATATCCACGCCATTCGTCCGCTCCGCGACGGAGTGATCGCCGACTTCGATATCACCGAGAAGATGCTCCGGTACTTCATCCAGAAGGTGCACCGGCGACGTTGGGCCAGGCCGCGGATAGTCATTTGTGTGCCGTCGGGGATTACCCCCGTGGAGCGGCGGGCGGTCGAAGAGGCTGCCTATCACGCCGGTGCCCGGCGGGCGTACACCATCGAAGAGCCGATGGCGGCCGCCATAGGTTGTGGTCTACCCATCGCCGAGCCAACCGGCTCACTGGTCGTCGACATCGGGGGAGGAACCACCGAGGTAGCGGTGATCTCCCTTGGCGGAATCGTTGTGTCGAGGAGCATTCGGGTGGGAGGTGACGAGATGGACGAAGCGATCATTGAGTGGGTGAAGAAGGAGTACAACGTCCTGCTCGGTGAGCGCACCGCCGAACAGCTGAAGATGGCGATCGGCTCTGCCTGGCCGTATCCCGACGAACCCAAGTGCGAGGTACGTGGTCGGGATCTGGTCACTGGGTTGCCCAAGACCATCCTTCTCTCCAGCCCGGAGATCCGAGAAGCGATCGAGGAGCCGACCCAAGGAGTGGTGGATGCCGTCAAGTACACCCTCGACAAGACCCCACCGGAGCTGGCTGCCGACATCATGGAACGTGGCATCGTCCTCACCGGGGGAGGAGCGTTGCTGCAGGGCATCGACCACCGCCTGGCCAACGAAACGGGCATGCCCATTGTCACCGCACATCGCCCTCTCCAGTCGGTCGTTCTGGGGTCGGGCAAGTGCTTGGAAGATTTCGAGATGCTGAAGGGCGTGTTGGTGTCGTCGAGCAGGCCATGATCCGGCCGCCGGACGGTGTGCGCCCCGAACGCCTCGCTCCCACTCTCATCACCCTCATCGTCCTGTCTTTGTTGCTAATGACGCTCGACATCAGATCGTCGGGGGGGGGGCTCGTGGGCACCGTTCGGGGAGGGGTCCAAGAGTTGATCGGACCCGTACAACGGGTGCTGGACGCGGTGGTGACGCCCGTCGCCGATTTCGTGGAGGGTCTGGCCGCCGTCGCCGGCCTGCGCGATGAGAACGCTCGGCTCGTACAGCAGCTGGCCGTGGCCGAGGCGCAGGTTGCCTCGATCGAGGAACTGCAAGCCCGCCTGAAGGTGCTCGAAGAACTACACCAGCTCCAACTCAACACCGGGGAATTGCTGCGGACTCCGGCCAACGTCATCGGCCGGGTGGACGCCTTCGATCCCAGCTTCCGCATCTCCAAGGGCGGCGACCAGGGGGTACTGGTCGGTCACCCCGTCATCGACACCCGCGGATATCTGGTTGGCAGGGTGTCGGCGGTGTCGGCCAACTATGCGATCGTTGTCCCGCTCAGCGCCTCCGATCAGGCTGTGACCGTGTCGGTGGGTGATCAGGTGGGCACCCTCGAGCACCAGTTGGCCTCGTCGCGCCTGCTGCTGCAGGTATTCGAGGCGACCGGACCAATGAAGGCGGGCACCGAGGTGGTCACATCTGCCCAAGCGGTGAATTTCCCCCCCGGGGTGCCGGTAGGGCGCATCGCCGAAGACGCCCGGCCCGACGGCAACGCCCTGGTCGTGCCCGTCGACCCGTACGTGAGCGTTGACTCGCTGCGGATAGTCGTAGTCCTCACCTGGCCGGCAGGCGACGTCTTGCCCGCCCCCGAGGGCCCGTGAGCTCCAAGCGAAAGGTGCTGGCGGCCCTCATCCTCGTGCTCGTTGCCGTCATCGTCCAGACCGGGGTGCTGGCCCGTTTTCGGATCTTCGGAGTGGCGCCCGACCTGGTGCTCCTGGCCGTGATCCTCCTCGCCCACACCGTCCAACCCATGGCGGCGCTGCTCATCGGTTTCACCGGAGGCTTGGCCTTCGATCTAACCGGCAATACGGCGCTGGGCTTGCGGGCGCTGGTCTGTACCGTGGTGGCCTACTTGGCGATTCGCACTCGGCAGCGAACAGAGGTGAGCTATCCGGCTCTGGGTGTGGCGGTGGTGGCCCTCAGCCTGGGCGGAGTGTTGCTGTTGCTTCTCGTGAGCACCCTTTTCGGCCAGTCAGCCCTCAGCGGGGGGGGGTTGTTTCGGCGTGTGTCGATGCTGCCCCTATACAACCTGGCTTTGGCGGCTGCGCTGTTCCCGTTTCTCGGCCGCTGGCTTCGGGAGGAGCCGCGCCATTGACGTTCTCACGACGGCTCACCATTCTGGCCGGACTGTTTTTGGCCATGTTCTCCGTGCTGGCCCTCCGCCTTTGGTTCGTGCAGGTCGCCGAGGGAGAGAAGAGCGACGAGCAGACTCGGAGCCAGACCGAGTTCCATTACGCCACCCCGGCGCCCAGGGGGGACATACTCGACCGGCGTGGGGAGGTGCTTGCCACCAACCGGTACGTCCCGGCGCTGCTCGTGGACCGGCGCCGCCTCTCTGTTGAACAAAGACCCGGTTTGGTGCAGGCTCTTTCCAGCCTGTTGGAGATACCACCGGAAGAGATCGACCGTCTCTACGAGGAGGCCGGCCCCAACGGGCGTTTCCGGGCGGCGGTGGTCGATACCGCCACCGCCTATCGGGTCAACGAGCAAGCGGACCTCTTTCCGGGCGTCAGCATCGAGCGGGTTCCCGAACGCTTGTATCTGGCCGGGTCGAACATGGCTCATGTGCTGGGACATCTCGGTCTTCCCGACCAGGAAGACCTGGCAACGGACGCGAGCCTCGAGCACAACACCCGGATCGGCAAACTCGGCGTCGAACGCAACTATGAGGAGTACCTGAGGGGAACGCCCGGCGAGTTGTCCTACATCCGCGACATCAACGGGACCCTGCGCGAGCGGCCCGAGGTGCTCCCCCAGCAGGGCAACACCCTCTACCTGACGCTGGACCTCTCGCTCCAGAGGGTGGTGGAGGACGCCCTCGATCAGGCCATTTCCCTTTCCAACCAGTTGAAGGCCCAAGACCGCGCCGAAGGGCGGGAGGTGTTCCACGTCACCGAGCGTGCCGCCGCCGTGGTTCTCGACGTGACCAACGGGGCCGTGGCGGCGCTCGCCTCCCGCCCGGCGTTCGAACCGGAGCTCTTCGTCGGTGGACTCGATCCAGCCACCTTTGCGGCATTGAACCGCGAAAAGGCCTTCCTCAATCTGGCGATCTCCGGCTTGTACCCCCCGGCTTCGACGTTCAAAGCTGTCACGTACGTGGCGGCCGTGGAAGAAGACATCCCCTTGGCCAGTCCCAACTCCGACCCCGCCAGCAAGGTGGTCAACTGCAACGGGCTCATGCTGCTCCCCGGGTTCGACCCCGGCAGCCCCCAACGCTTCCGTGACTGGTACTACCCACAAAGCCTCGGCTGGTTGAACCTGCACGCAGCCTTCGAGAAGTCCTGCAACCTCTACTTCTATTCCATCGCCCTCGGAGTGTGGCAGAACCGCCAAAACGGCATAGACGAGAACATCATCCAGAGTTGGGCCCGCGATCTCGGCTTTGGGTCGTCACTGGGGATCGATCTGCCCGGCGAGCGGGATGGGATCGTCCCCGACCGTGCCCTCTTCGAATCCTGGAAGGAGTACCAGGAGGCCCACCCCGATGAACCGAGGCTTCTCGACCCGGCTCGGCTCGAGCTGGACAGCCCCTGGCTGGGAGGAGACCTCATGAACCTCGCGATCGGGCAAGGCAGTTTCACGAGTACACCGCTCCAACTGGCAGCCGCCTACGCCGCCATCGCCAACGGCGGGACGGTATGGCGTCCCTATGTGGTCGACCGCGTCGTCGATCGTGAGGGGCAAGTGGCGATGCAGACCCAGCCGGCGCAGGTCAGATCCAGGCTGATCGACCCGACGACCGTCGACTCGATCCTCACTGACATGGGTCGGGTAGTCCGCACCGGTACGGCCGCCGCCGCCTTCTCCGACTTCGGTCGCGGACTCGGCAACGTGGGCGGGAAGACCGGCACCGCTCAGCCGGGCGGCGAAAATGACAACCATGCTCTGTTCGCCGGGGTCCTGCCTCTCGACGACCCGAAGTTTGTCGTTGTCGTGCTGGTGGAGGAGGGTGGGAGCGGAGGCCGGGTGGCGGCGCCTGCTGCCCGTCACATCATGCAATATCTGATGGGGGTCACGCCCACTCCGGTGCTCGCCGGCGAGGAGACCGACTGATGGCGGTGCTCGCCCAACCCGACGCCCCTGCCGCGGTCGCCGATCGGCGCCGCAATCGTCCCGATTGGATTCTGGCGTCGGCGCTGCTGGCGTTGTCTGGGTTGGGGATGTTGATGATCTTCTCAGCCACGCGGGTGAGCCTGGAACGAGCCGAGATCCCGGCCTCGTTCTCCATGGAGCGCCAGCTCATCTTCGTGGCCACGGGCCTACTGGTCTTCTCCTTCATCTCGCTCGTCGACTACCGAGAGTTCCGTAACCTGGCTGCGCTGATCTATCTGGGGGCGATCGTCGCTCTCGGTGTGGTCTTCCTGTTCGCACCCGTCAACGGAGCCCAACGGTGGATTCCCCTCAGCTTCTTCAAGCTCCAGCCCTCTGAGTTCGCCAAGCTTGCGACGGTGGTGATGGTGGCCGGGGTGCTGGCTCCGACGCGGACGGAAGGAGTTTCCTGGGCACGCCTGGCCCGGGTGGTAGCGCTGGTCGGCATTCCGGCGGTGCTCGTATATCTGGAACCCGATCTCGGTACGACCGCCGTCCTCGTCTTCATCGCCGCCGTCATGGTGTTCTCTGCGGGAGCCCGGTTCCGTCAGCTCGCATTGCTGGTGGCGGCGGGGGGGGGGATGTTGTTTCTCGCGCGCCGACTCGGACTTTTGGACGTTTATCAGCTCGACCGCATCAAAACGCTCCTCAATCCCGAAGCTGTGGATCCACTCGACGAAGGGTTCACGATCATCCAATCGAAGCTGGCGATCGGCTCCGGCCAGCTGTTCGGCAAGGGCCTCTTCAACGGCACCCAGACCAACTACGGGTACGTACCCGAGCAAGAGACCGACTTCATCTTCACTGCGGTGGGGGAGCAGCTGGGCTTCATCGGCGGGGTGCTGGTGCTGGCGGCGTTCCTGGTAATCGCCTGGCGGCTGGTGGTAATCGCCCGTGCCTCCCGCGACCGTTTCGGAGCGCTGCTGGCCATGGGGGTGGCGGCCTGGGTTGTCTTCCACGTTTTCGTGAACGTGGGCATGACCATCGGAATCATGCCGGTGACCGGCATTCCGCTGCCGTTCCTGAGCTTGGGGGGATCGAGTTACCTGGCGATCTCGGCCGGCCTGGGGGTGGCGAATTCCGTCTGGTTGCGCCGTTCTCCGGTTCCCGGCGAGACCTACATCATCTGAACCACCTGCGAGCTCCCGATACTCGTGTTCCGGGCGTGCTTCGCGCCGCCGCCACTAGGCTCGCGCCCCGTGTTTAGACGTGCCCAGACCGGATGGATCGAAGTCATTTGCGGGCCGATGTTCTCGGGGAAGAGCGAGGAACTGATCCGACGGGTCACCAGATCCCAGATTGCCCGTATCCCCACCCAGACGTTCAAGCCCGTCCTTGACGTTCGCTTCTCAGTCGCCGAGGTGGTCTCCCACTCGAGGCTGTCGGTGAGCGCGTTTCCGGTGGCCAACTCGGCCGAGCTTCTCAAGGCGGTCGACGACGCCACCGAGGTAATCGGTATCGACGAGGGCCAATTCTTCGACACGGGCCTGGTGGAGGTGGCCGAACAACTGGCTGCGGCCGGCAAGCAGGTCATCATCGCCGGGCTCGATCTCGACTACTTGAGGCGGCCCTTCGAACCGATCCCCACCCTCTGCGGCCTGGCCGAATACGTCACGAAGATGCTGGCCGTCTGCCACCGTTGCGGCGGTCCGGGGGTCTTTACCCAGCGAACCATCAAGTCCAGCGATCGGGTGGTGCTGGGGGCCCTGGGTGCCTACGAGGCCCGCTGTCGGGCGTGTTACGACCCCACCGAACCAGAACAGCCCAGTCTTGGATTGGAGTGAGGAGACAACCACAGATCCGCTGCTAGCCTGGGGTCTGTTCGCCCCCCAACGGGGGCATTCCACGATGCAGCGTACGGCTCTACCGCGCCCAGCGGCTTCTCAACATCACAGTGGTCGCCTCATGCCTTTCGATAGGACAGGTCGGCCGGCCACTGACATGAGACTCTCTCGGCTCTCACGGCCAGCGTCGTCACACAGCTTCGGGCAGGCCGGCTCATCGCCGTCTGCTGTAACCGTCCAGTCAGGAACTTGGGCGGGGGCCAGGAATCCCTCGCCTCGCAAAGGAGTAGTCGATGCCCTTCTTCCGCCGCCGCGAAGCGGAGGTCGTCAAGAAAGGCGTGGCCGGCCAGCCGGTCGAGGAACGGAAAGTATTCCGTGTCGGCCGTCAGAAGGTGGAAGTCCGCCGGGTTCGTGAAACCCCAGCGCCCGCCCAGCCCGCCAAGCCCACCAAAACCACAACCAAGACCGAACCGAGAGCGCCCCGCAAGGAACGGCGCGACCGCGGCCGTCAGCATCCGAGCCGCCCTCCAACCCGCACCCGCCGGCCCTTCGAGGAGGAAGAAGAGCTCATCATCCCGGTGGAGTCGGGACGCAAGCAGATGCTGGTCCGAGTCCTTCCCCATCAAACCCAAATGGTGGTGCTGGAGGGCCCGGTACTCGTGGAGCATTACGTCGCCAAAGAGGACCGGCACACCCTGGTTGGCAACATCTACCTGGGCAAGGTCCGCAATGTGCTGCCAGGTATGGAAGCGGCGTTCCTTGACTTCGGGGAACCGAAGAACGGCGTCATATACACATCCGACATCTCTTACGACCGGACTCGTTGGAAACACCCACCCCGGATCGAAGAGGTCCTCAAGGAGGGCGACGAGGTCTTGGTGCAGGTCGTCAAGGACGCCATGGGAGCCAAGGGGGCCCGCCTCACCGGGCTGCCGTCGCTACCCGGCCGATATCTCGTTCTCGTTCCCAACGACGACGGCCAGGGCATCAGCCGCCGTCTGCCCGACGCCGACCGAACCCGCCTCCGCGACGTAATCGCCAAGGTCAAACCGGAAGGCTTCGGGGTCATCGTCCGCACCGCCGCCCGTTACGCCACGGCGGAGGACGTCGCCGCCGATATCTCCCGCCTTCAACGTACCTGGATTGCCATCCAAGAGAAGGAGGTGGGGGGGGGAGCGCCCCGCATCGTCTACCAGGAGCCCGACCTCCTCATCAGGGTGATCCGGGAACACTTCACGGCTGACTTCCGGCGGCTGCTCATCGACGACGTAACCGGCCATCACCAGGTGCTCGACTACCTGCGGTCGACCACTCCCGACCTCGTGTCCAAGGTCCAGCTCTACCAGGACGAGATGGGTCTCTTCGAGCGCTACCACGTCCAGGACCAGCTTCGTAGGGCCCTGGAGCGCAAGGTATGGCTGCCCTCGGGGGGGTATTTGGTGATCGACCGAACTGAAGCTCTCACCGTCATCGACGTGAACACCGGCAAGTTCGTCGGCCAATCGAGCCTCGAGGACACGGTACTGCAGAACAACCTGGAGGCGGCCGAAGAAATCGGCCGGCAGCTTCGGCTCCGCGACATCGGCGGCATCATCGTCATCGACTTCATCGACATGGAGGAGGAGAAGAACCAGGAGGCGGTGCTTCGCCGGCTGCGGGAAACCCTCGCCAGGGACAAGACCCGCACCCAGGTGTTTGACGTATCCAACTTGGGCCTGGTCGAGATGACCAGGAAGAACGCCAGCGCCGGTTTGCTGGAGAGTTTTTCGGAACCGTGCCCGCATTGCGGGGGTCGGGGCGTCCTGCTGCACGACGAAGCAGCCATCCAAGGCATTCCGTTGCAGGCGGGGATCGGCGCCGAAGGCGAGGCCGACTAGTCACTGCCCCCTGGGCTCGTCTAGTATCAGCGGGCTTCCCATTACCTCTTCGAGGGCGCCCATGTACGCAATAATCCGCGCCGGCGGAAAACAAGCCAAAGTCAAAGCAGGCGACGTCATCGACGTCGAACGTATGAAGGGTGCCGGCGAAACCGTCGAATTCACCCCATTGTTGGTTGTCGGCGACGACGGCCACACCTGGAGCGATCGCCAAACGCTGGCGGGGGCCAAGGTCCACGCCACGGTTATCGGGGAGAGCAGCGGCGACAAGATCGACATCTTCAAATACAAGAACAAGACCGGTTACCGTCGCTCGGCGGGGCATCGCCAGAAGTACACCCGGGTGCAGGTGACCTCCATCGATCTGCCCGGCCAGCCGGCCTCCAAGGAGAATTGACATGTCGAAGACCAAAGCAGGCGGCTCCACGAAGAATGGCCGCGATTCCCATTCAAAGCGCCTCGGTTCCAAGGTCTTCGATGGCCAGGTGGTGACAAGCGGTTCGGTGCTGGTCCGCCAGCGTGGCACCCACATCCACCCCGGCGTCAACGTCGGCCGGGGAAGCGACGACACACTCTTCGCGTTGGCGCCGGGGACCGTGAAGTACGGCACGAAGAACAACCGTCACCAAGTCAGCGTCCTAGTCGACTAGGCACCGACTTCTCACCGAGGAGCCGCCGACGTCGAGTCGGCCACCCGGGCGAGGAAGATCCCATGTTCGTCGACCGTGTCCGGGTTCATCTCTCCGCCGGTAACGGTGGTGCGGGTGTGGTCAGCTTCGAACGGATGAAGGGGAAACCTCACGGCCGGCCCAGCGGCGGTTCCGGCGGCGCCGGAGGGGACATCATCTTGGAGGCGGGGTCGAGCATCACCACCTTGCTCACCTACAAACGCCACCCACATCATCGCGCCCAGGACGGCACCCATGGGGAAGGCGAAAATCGCCAAGGCCGTCATGGCCTAGACCTCGCCCTGCCGGTCCCGCTCGGAACGGTCGTCTACGACGACGAGGGAGTGCTCATCGCCGACCTGGTGGCCGAGGGCGACCGGGCGGTGGCGCTGCGG
>CAYUKI010000065.1:0-9478 GCA_964445235.1 uncultured Acidimicrobiia bacterium
TGCCGAGCTTCTACCCGCCCCAGCAGACGAACAGCGCCTGGGGCATGGGCGCCAGCATGATGTCCTACGTCGACACGACCGAGACCGGCTACGGAGGTGCCGGCAGCCCGATCTCGGCAAGCCTACGTGCACGCCGTGAGGAGATCGACGCCCGTTTGAAAACACTGTACGACCGGGTCTGGACGCTGCTCGATGAGCACCGCGACAAGGTCCTGGCGATCTCAGCGGTGCTCGAGGAGAAGAAGACGATTTCCGGCGACGAGGTGGCCGAGATCATGGGCACGCCTCCTGGTGAACGGCAGATGCGCGAGCCCACCGGGTGGAGAACCATCGACGAGGCCGCCGGCGCCGCAAGAGGACGGGCCGCCCTCGGCAAGCTCGCCGGCTCCCCCAACGGGCAGAACGAAGACGGTCCGAAGGAAGAAGAGTCTGAACCCGAACCGGTCGAGGCGGGCGGCGCCGACTAACCGGTCGCCGGGTACCGCCTGACGCCTACACGCCGTAGCCGGGATTGTCGGTGGTGACCTGGCAGCGTTCCGCCAGCACCCGCACCTCGCCCCCGTCCACCAGATTGGCGCGCACCAAGGTCCTACGGTTGGCTACCAAGACGTTCTTCCCGTCCCCCACCGTCCAGAGCCGGGTCTGGTCGTCGATTGTGATGCTGGCCGGCAAGGAGATCGGTCGCACCTCATCCTCCACCAGATCGAAAAGGGCCAGGTCGCCATCGGGCTCCTGGAAGAACAGCGTCCGGCTCGAAAACCAGCCGAATACCGGGTTTCCGGACAGGGGCCCCAGCCGATCCTGGTCGACGGCGACGTCCCCTCGGTCATCGAGCACGACATGGCGGGGATCGGCAAACTGGTCACCGGGCGTGGCGACCACAAGTATTCGCCGCCGTTCCGGAGAGGTCACAGCGTACCGAGGAACGCCTCCGAGATCGGCAGGGACCTCCCACTCCCATTGCACTCGGCCGGTGGCCGTTTCGACTCCCAGAATCGAATAGACAGGGTCCGAACCGGTACTGCCCCCATCGGTGAGAGCGAGGACCGCCACGATGTCACCTACCGGTCCGAGCAGTCGCTCCGGGGCAGCCGCCGACCCGGTGATGCGTACGGAGGCATCGGGTAGGAGACGGAGGGCTGCTTGGTCAGTCCCGGCCTCCTCCAATACCAACAGGCCGCCCTTCAGAGTTTGATAACCCTCGTCGGGAGCTGATGTCGCTAGGTTCGACCAATGGCCCGAGACGGGGTCGAGGACAAACAACTCCTCCTCCACCTCCACCAGCCGAGCCAATCGCCCCGTGACCGATGGATCGCCGGCCAGTTCGGCCGGCAGCACCCGCTGATAGGCGGTGCCGACGAGCACTCCCATGATCGGTCGCTCTGGACTATCGGGATCCGCCGCCAACTCGATCGACACCTCGATGGGCTGGTCGGCTCTCACCAGAGCTATCTCAATACGGTCGCCGGGCGCCTTCGATTCCATCACGAGGAAGAGGTCGTCGACGGTCGTCAGATCGGTCCCGTCGAGCGTCACAATCCGGTCTCCGACCTCGATCGCTCCCTCGGCGGGAGAACCTGCCACCACCTCTTTGACGTCCACTCCCAGCCCATCCCCCACCACCAGAGAGCAAGGCTCGGGAGGCTCGACGATCGCGGCCACGTCGGGAAGAGCAGCGCGGGCGGGAGGTTCCTGGCCGGTGCAGCCCGCGAGAATCAGGGGCAGTGAGACCAGCCAGGACAGACGTCGAGGCATGATGGCGCAGCGTACCGGCCCCCTCCGACTAGGCAGAACCACCTAGGGAACCGTGTCCTCGGTGGGAGCCGGCACCGTCTCGGTCGCCCGGGAATCGCTCGGCCGGGTATCGCTAGGGTGCCGGCCGTGACTCTCCCCACCGTACTCCTCCATGACCACCTGGACGGCGGACTTCGACCGGCCACCTTCCTCGAACTGGCGGCCGCAGCGGGGATGGAGCCAGCGGCCACGACGCCGGCGGCGGCCGCCGACTTCTTCGATCAGGGCACTTCCGGTTCGCTCGATCGATATCTCGAGGCGTTCGAATACACGATCGCGGCGATGCAGACCGAGGCTGCCCTCGAACGCGTCGCCTACGAGGCCGTCCACGACCTGGCCGCCGACAGGGTGATCTACGCCGAGTTCCGGTTCGCTCCCCGAGCGCACCTCCGGCGGGGATTGACGCCCGAAGAGGTCGTTGGGGCCGTAGCGAGAGGTCTGGACGTCGGTTCTCGGGAAACCGGCACCGAGACACGGCTGATCCTCGATGCACTTCGCACTGCCAACGACTCGGAAGAGGTTGCCCGCCTGGCAGTGGCGAGCCGCGACCTGGGGGTGGTGGCCTTTGATCTCGCCGGGCCCGAGAAGGGTTACCAGGCCGATCTGTTCTTGCCGGCCTGCCGTTTGGCCGCGGAGGGCGGCCTCGAACTTACCATCCACGCCGGCGAGGCCGACGGACTTGGTTCGATCGCCATTGCCTGGAAGAGATGCGGTGCCGCCCGGATCGGCCATGGAGTCGCCATTGCCGAGGACTGCCGGATCGAAGATGGCGAGGTCGTGTCGGTGGGGAGGCTGGCGGCCCAGGTGCGCGACCGCCAACTTCCCCTCGAGATGTGCCCGACCTCGAATCTTCACACCAAACGGTGGCAGCCGCAGCAACACCCCATCGGCGCCTTGCACCGAGCCGGTTTTGCTGTCACCGTCAACACCGACAACCGGTTGATGAGCCGCACATCGGTCAGCGCCGAGTTCGACCTGTTGCGCCGCTTTCATGGTTTCACCGACCACGACGTCGCGATGGTCACGCGGCGTGCCTTGCGGGCGGCGTTCTGCCCATGGTCGCTGAAACAACATCTTTGGGAAGAGAGGATCAGACCGGCCTATCTGACCGCCGGGGTGCCGGTCAGCTCCTGGGAGTGAGGTTGGCCTTCAACCAGGCCGCCACGTCCCCGACGACTTGCCGCCCCTCCGGTTCGTTGCATGTTTCGTGGCAGAGCCCCGGATAGAGGCGCCTGTTGACACCGGGCAATTCGTGGAGCGGCAGGCTCAGCACAGGGGGCACCAGCGTGTCGGAGGCTCCGTGGATGACCAGGGTCGGCACGGAGAGCCGGGACAGGTTGGCGAGGGTGCGGTCGACGGCGGCAAAGAGCTCGGCGCCGAGCTTGGCGGTCGTTTTCCGCAGAACGAGCGGATCGGCGAAGTAAGCCTTGCCGACCTCGGGGTCGCGGGAGAGTTGCTCACCCGTGATCTTGGTCGGCAGTCGCAACCGAGGAGCCACGGCAGCGATCAGGGGCGCCAGGACCCGCTGCCAGGCCTGGCCGCCCCCCAACGCCGGAGCGCTCAGCACGAGCAGGTCGGGCGGCGGTCGTTCGGCCAGGCAGTACTCCAAGGCGATCAGACCACCCATCGAGTAGCCGAGGAGGACCTTGGGGCCGGTGAGCCTGGATAGCTCCTCCTCGACCTCGTCGAGATAGGTGGACCACGTCTCCACATAGGCACGGCGACCGGACGAGGCGCCGAATCCCGACAGATCAAAAGCGCGCACCTCGATCCCGGCCGACGCCAGCTGGCTCGCGATGGCCTCGTACCGCCCGGAATGCTCGCCGAGACCGTGTACCAAGAGGAGGCGGCACCATGCCGGGCCCTCGGCCGGCCACCGTCTCACCAAGCGGGTGCGGCCGTCGGAAAACACGAGGGGTTCGGCCAGACTGGTCATGGTCTCCTCCAACGCACGTCGAGATGGCGGGCGGCTGATGCTTCGTCCGGCCGGCCGACCGGGGTGTTCACGGTTGCGCCGGTAAGGGCACCCAGATTCGTATGTGCCTCGGCGGCCAGGTCGGCGAGCACCGAGGCGAGCAGGTCAAGTGTCTCCTTCGATTGGGTCTCGGTCGGCTCCACCATCAAGGCTTCGTCGACGATCAACGGGAAGTACATCGTGGGAGCGTGGAAACCGTGGTCGAGCAGGGCCTTGGCGATGTCGATCGCCCGAATGCCGGTGGCCTTCTTGACGCCCTCCAAGGTGACAACGAACTCGTGCATGCAGGGTTCGTCGTAGGCCAGCGGATAGTGCTCGTTCAACTGGGCCGCCAGATAGCGGGCGTTGATCACCGCCCGCTCTGCCACCCTCCGCAAGCCCGCCCCTCCCAATGCCCTCATGTAGGTGAGGGCCCGCAAGACGACCAGGAAGTTCCCGTGGTAGCCATGCAACCGACCGATCGATTTGGCCGGCATGAACCATTCGTAGCTCTGGTCGGAACGGCGCCGCGGTCGAGGGCCGGGTAGGAAGTCGACGAGATGTTCCACGACCGCCACCGGTCCGGCCCCCGGCCCACCGCCGCCGTGGGGAGTGGCGAAGGTCTTGTGCAGGTTGGAGTGGACGATGTCAAAGCCCATGTCCCCCGGTCGAACCACGCCCAGGATGGCGTTGAGGTTGGCCCCGTCGTAGTAGACAAGCCCACCGGCCGCGTGCACTACCTCGGCGATCTCCACGATCTCTCGTTCGAACAACCCCAATGTGTTGGGGTTGGTCAGCATCAAGCCAACGGTCTCGCCGTCGACCATCGCCCGGAGGGCATCGAGGTCGACCATGCCCCGGTCGTTGGAGGGCACGACCACCGTCTCGAAGCCCGCCAGGGAGACCGAAGCCGGATTGGTCCCATGGGCGGCGTCGGGGATGATCACCCGACGGCGGTTCTCCCCCAAGCTGGCGTGATAGGCGCTCATGATCAGCAACCCGGTTACTTCCCCGGCTGCTCCCGCCGGCGGTTGGAACGTGGCGGCGGCCATGCCGGTGATCTCGCACAGCCAGCGTTCGGCTTCCGCGAGAACCGCCAGGGCTCCCTGCGTCAGCTCGGCCGGGCTGGCCGGGTGGAGATCCCGAAAGGTTGGGTGCTCGGCGGCCCAATCGCAGATCTTGGGGTTGTATTTCATGGTGCAAGAGCCCAAGGGATAACCACCCAGGTCGACCGCGAAGTTGCGATGGGCCAGTCGGGTGAAATGCATCACCAGGTCGTGTTCGGAGAGCTCGGGCAGGGGCGGGCGGGTGTCGGCCAGCTCCGGTAGATCAAGATGGCGGCGAGGCACATCCAGTTCGACCACCGAAGATGCCCGCCGCCCCGGAGAAGAGATCTCCAGGAGCGTAGGTTCTTCCCCCCCCCCGACCAGGGGGGAAGAGGAGGCCGACCCGCCCGCCCGAATCATCGGGCCACGACCTCGGCCAGAGCGGCGGCGTAGCCATCGAGTTGGGCCTTCGCCCGCTGCTCGGTGACCGCCACCAAAAGACCGCCGGGCAGCTCGGGGAAATCGACCGAGAGTGGGATGCCGGCCAGATATCCGCGGTCAGCCATGGCCGCCACCGCCGCCCCCGGCTCGATGGGCAAGAGCACGGCGAACTCGCGCCCAAACCGGCCATCGTTGGCCAGGCCCACCCCGGGGATCTGTTCCAACCGCCGAGCCAGGTAATGGGCCTTCTGTACCGAGCGATCGGCAATCTCGGCGATGCCCTTCGGACCAGCCCACGCCAGGTAGACGGCCGCCGCCAAGGCGTTGAGGGTCTGGTTGGTGCAAATGTTGGATGAGGCCTTTTCTCGTCGTATGTCTTGTTCGCGCGCCCGGAGGGTGAGGACGTAGGC
This sequence comes from uncultured Acidimicrobiia bacterium, assembly GCA_964445235.1. Taxonomy (GTDB): domain Bacteria; phylum Actinomycetota; class Acidimicrobiia; order Spongiisociales; family ZC4RG35; genus CAYUKI01. The sequence continues at coordinate 5,646 of CAYUKI010000065.1, forward strand.
GGTTCGACCCGCACCGTCCTTGGTCTTCCCGACCAGGCGGCCGGGTAGTCGCCGCACATGGGTGTTGGTCGTGGCGAAGAAACCGAACACCGGGCCCCCGAAGGAGAGCGGATTGCCGAGCGGTTGCCCCTCTCCAAACACCACATCGCAACCAACCGAACCCGGCGATCGCAACATCCCGAGCATGATCGGGTCCGCCGACACCATGGCCAGGGCGTCTTTACGGTGGGCCAGCTCCACCATCTCTTGGTACGACTCGATCACCCCGAGGTAGTTGGGTTGGGCCATCACCACCGCGGCCGGTTCGGCTCCCTCGTCTACCCAGGCGGTGCGGCCACCCACCATCGGGTGTTCGACGATGTCGAGCCGCCGAGCCAAAGCGAAGGTCCTGAGCACCTCCCGAGTCCGGGGACTCACTCCCCGCGAGACCCAGATGGTGCGCCGACCGGTGGCACCTACCGCCAGGTTGACGGCTTCGAGCACCGCCGAGGAACCGTCGTAGAGGGAGGCGTTGGCGACCTCCATCCCAGTCAGGTCACAGATCATCGACTGGAACTCGTAGAGGGCTTGAAGCACCCCCTGGCTCACTTCGGGCTGGTAGGGCGTGTACGACGTGACGAACTCTGGACGCATCGTCAAGGAACGGACCACAGGCGGCAGGTAGTGGTCGTAGAAGCCACCGCCGGCGAAGCACGCCAGCCCGGTGCGGTTGCGGCTGCCGGTCTGCGCCACCCAACCGGCCAGGTCGGATTCGGCCAACCCGCCGGGCAGGTTGAGCCGACGGTCGAGCAAGGCGTCGGCCCGTATGTGGGAGAACAGCTGCTCGGGCTCCGACAAACCGAGGGTGGCGAGCATGGAGGATATGTCGGCGTCGGTATGGGGTGTGAAATCCATTCAGCTCCTCTTCAAGAACGGCGGATCGACTCGCTCGGCGCTCACCCACTGTCCTCGCATCTCCACCTCGATTGGGGCGTCCGACTCCGGAGGGGCGAGATACCCCAAGCCGATGCCGTGACCGAGAGTTGGGCTGAAGTTTCCGCTGGCCACAGACCCCTCCGATCCCCCCGCCCGCAACCGATAACCGTGGCGTGGGATCTGGCGGCCCTCTAATGAGAACGCCACCAGTTTCTTCCCCAACCCCCGCCGCCTTTGCTCCTCCAAGGCAGCCGCTCCCACAAACCTCCGGCCGAAGGAAACCGCCCAGTCGAGCCCGGCCTCGAGGGGGGTGGTCTCCTCGTCCAGGTCCTGGCCCCACAGAGGGAGACCGGCTTCCAGGCGAAGGGTGTCCCGGCAACCGAGGCCAGCCGGTTTGGCGCCGGCTTCGACGATGGCCGCCAGCAAACCTGCTCCTACCTCAGCGGGGGTGCAAACTTCCCCCCCCCGCTCACCGGTGTAGCCGGTGCCGGCCGCCCAGACCGGTGCTCCGGCGAACTCGCCAGCCCAGGTCCGGAACCGACCAGGGTGCCCGCCCAGCACCCGGTCGAGAATCTTCGGGGCGTCGGGGCCCTGGACCGCCAACATCACCGTCTTCTCCTGGAATCGCTCGATCTCGGCCCCGGAGGGAGCCGCCTGCTCGAAGCGGGCCACAATTTGGTCGTAATTGGCGGCGTTGGGGAGCACCCAGAACTGCTCCTCCTCCCACCGCCACACGACGATATCGTCCACGATCCCCCCGTTCTCGTTGAGGGCCATGGTGTACTGGGTTCGCCCCGGTTCGATCTTGTCAATGTCGTTGCACAGTTGGTCGCGCAAGAGCTCGGCGGCCCCCTCCCCACCCAGGCTCATGCGCCCCAGATGGCTGACGTCGAAGACGCCGGCTTGCTGGCGTACCGCCTGGTGTTCAGCGAGGACCGAGTCGTACTGAACCGGCATCTCCCAACCCCCGAAATCGACAAAGCGCGCCCCGAGGGCAGCGTGCTGGTCGTGAAGGGGAGACCGCCGGGCCACGGCTCCGGAGAATAGACCGCCTCAGGAAGCGGTCGCTCTCTCCCCGCGGGCGTCGAGGCGGGTCACCTGGGGAGGGCCTGGCAGCCGGGTCGGCGGTGTTACCTCGGCCAACTGGTCCGGCTCCTCCAGACCGTACTTGGCCACCAAATGCAAGTAGTCGCGCTGATAGAGGATCTTGCAACGGATCTCCGGGTAGAGCTCGCGGAGCCGACGCACCTTGGCATTCTTCTTGGTCACCAACTTCTGATTCATGGTGGTGATCTCGACGAAGAGGTCTTCTTCCGGTAGGTAGAAGTCGGGGGTGAAGAACTGGGTTGGCCTGCCTTCACCGCTCCATGCCAGCGGAAACGAGCGAGATTCGTACTGCCATCTCATCCCGTAGAAATCGAGAAGCAGAGCGAACTGCCGCTCACTGTTGTGGGCAAAAACGATCGTTTCGGCTTCGCCCGGATGGTCGCTGGGAGACGAGTCGCCGGAGTTGTCGATGAAAGACGGGTCGCTCAGGTGGCCCCCGCTTCGGCGACGGCTGGGGCACCCACCGAGGGGAACAGCTCGTGGATCTCGCCCTCCAATTCGTTTTGGACCGGGCCGACGGCGATGAAGAACACCCCCTGTCCACGATTGAGCACGTCCCAAACCTCACCAGGAGAGTGGGCCGCAAAAATGGTCTGACCGTCGGAAAGGAGCGTCACGTTGGCCAGAGGTCGCGCGCTCTGCAGCTCATCTTGAAGGATTTCCACGGCTTGGCGGATCTTCTTCAAGGACATGCCGGCGTCCAACAGCTTCCTGATCACCTTGAGCTGAACGACGTCGCTGAAGGCGTAGAGCCGTTGGGTGCCGGAACCGCCGGCCGGGCGAAGCGAGGGCTGAAGGAGCTCGGTGCGCGCCCAATAGTCGAGTTGCCGATAGGTAATCCCGACCAGGCGGCACACCTGGGGGGCGCGATAACCGATCTCCGACATTTGGCGTCGCCCTTCCTTCTTGGTGGCAGGCTTGCTGGCAGGTATCTGCTTACAGGGCCGTAATTACCCGCCGGAAAGCTAGTCGGCCGGGGCCGGAGTTGTCAACGGTTCCTGTGGATAACCTCGAAAATCGCCGCCCGATGGGGCCCGGCCGGTCTAGAGGGCCTTTCTAGCCCGTCTGGCTGGGCGGATCGAGGAAATCCTCGACGGTGACGTCCTCGAGGGCCTCACGGAAGCGCTGGATGACCGTGTCCTCGTCTTCGTCCTCGGCGATCTCGATGGCGGCGTGCTCCAGCACGGCCTCGGCAACATAGATCGGCGCAGCGGTCCGGGCCGCCAGCGCCAGGGCATCGCTCGGCCGGGACCCGACGTGGATGTGCCTCCCTCCCAGGATCAGCACCAAATCGGCATAAAAGACCTGCTCGCGCAGCTCGGTGACCACAATCCGGTCGACCGAGGCTCCCAGCCCCTCCACGATCAACCTGAGCAGGTCGTGGGTGAGGGGACGAGGAAACTCCTCCTTCTCCAGCGCCACCACGATTGCCTGGGCCTCTACGGCCCCGATCCAGATGGGCAAATAGCGCGCGCCTTCGACCTCCCTCAACAGCACCACCGGGGCATTGGAGGGCATCTCGAGCCTCACCCCTACCAGGTTCATCGGCACGAACTCGCGGTCCCGAGCCACCTTCCCGAGGTTATCACCACGGAGGCGCAAAAGACTCGCCCCGCCGATCGGCAACGGCCCAGATGTCACGCAGGTTGCGGTACTTGCCGGCCAGATCGAGACCGTAGCCGACCAGATACTCCTCCCCCACTTCGAAACCACGGTATTCCACCGGCACCGTCACCAGCCGTCGCGAGAACTTGTCCAGGAGTGTCACGGTCGCGATCGACTCGGGTCCGCGGGCCAAGATCAATCGGCGC